>RFVC01000140.1 GCA_009922595.1 Gammaproteobacteria bacterium
CAATCCGATCGCCATGACCGTGAATGCCGTAACCGGGCACAGGAATATCAGGTTTGGGAGTAATCATATTGGCAGCCTCTATACTGTTTATGCCGCTTTCCGCAAGAATGTTATAGGCCTGCTGGTATGAATCAAATGCCCGCCTGGGACGCTCGAAACTCAAATGCATATCACCAAGCGAGATATAGGCGTCTGCTTTATCAATTGCGGAGACGCTTGGCGAGTCATTGATCTTATTTATAAGGGCTTCATACTCGTTCTTTGTTTGTACGTAACGTCTCTCAGCCATCATAGTTGCATCGCTGGTGTATTCCTGGTTGACGCGGTTATAGGCAATTGACCCTTGGTTATCAATTTTCTCGTACATCTTCAGTTCCTGTTTTAACAGAAAATTGACGTTGGCAATTTTTTTCTGCAGTTGCTGCTGTTCAAGCAGGTTGTCAGGGCTACTAGTTTTGACTTCTTTCAGTAGGTCGCGATAAATATTTTCCGCATCATAAAGCCGCTGGTTGACGATCATGTCCGACGCTAATGCTACAGGAATGCTCTGTAAATTGTATTCGGTAACAGCCATGTTAGTAGCTACCGCATTAGAGTTCAGGAGGGGCATGTTGGCTACGATAGTACCTCCAACAGAGCGATTGGTATCGCCTCCCTGGTTATTATCTTGCATGTTGGGCATCTCGACCCGAAAAGGAATCCTTACTTGGTTGTTCGTCGACCTTCTGGCCAAGTTGGCGCTGTCCTGGAATGATAAGGGGGACAGGTATATGTCGCGGTACCCTTTGGAATAGGCTTCGATATTCCAGTCGGCCCATTCGTTCATGGCAAGAATCAGGCGCGGATCGTTTTCATCCAGATTTTTGACTTGTATGTAGTATTCGTAATGCTTGAAGTTGTCGACAGAGGGAAAATCGCCAAGCTGAGTATAGATATCAATGAGGTGACCAATGACCCTGGCCTGGTCAAGATTAAAGAGGCCCTTGTTTACCTTGTGTATGTGAATGGCATCTTCGAATGCAGCTACAGCATTTTCATAGTCTCCCAAGCGAAACAGGCTGATACCGTAGGCTTCATACTGCTGGGCAAGTTCTTGGGAATAAATATCCCCCTGCCTGATGCTGCCCTCGATAGAGCTCCGGTACTGTTCGACTGCCTGGGCTGACATCTCGGACTCGCCGGTTTTGGCGCTACCAGTGTTTACAGGATTGCCATTGCCTTCTTTGTCACCGTCTTTTACTCCCGAGCTTTTATCTGTCCCGGGGACTACAGATTCAATGATCAGCGTGCCGAGGAGGTTGCTCTCACTCTGAGCCAGGGATCTATGGCTAAAAAAACTGTAGGCTAATAATAGAGCAGCAAGAAATTTAATCCCGATCCGAGGTAAGCGTTGGCAAGTATGATGTTTCATGTCCTGTTATTGCGCTGGGCGGCTATCACGATTTTAATCTAGCTGGGAATAAGTGCCCGGCTTGATTTATTAAGGGGTAAAAAGATGATGAAGCAGACTGGCTGAGCAATCTTTTGACCTGTCAAAATAATGATCGGGTTGTCTATGTTACACACGTAGTTGTTAAATAAAAGAATACTTTTCTAGGGAAGCCAGAATATGAGTCATGTCTTGATTACCGGCGCCAACAAGGGAATAGGCCTTGAATTTGCTAAGCAATACTTATCACGCGGTAATAATGTGATCGCCTGCTGCCGAGACCCGTCCACAGCCAATGAACTTCAGCGGCTTGTGGATTCGGGGCTGGATGTTCTGTCACTGGACGTCAGTGACGAAACCGCGATTGAAAGACTTCCTGCCTTGCTTGCTGGTAGAAAAGTGTCCTTATTTATCAATAATGCCGGTGCTTACGGGGCTGCACAGTCCCTGGATCAGGTCCAAACCTCTGAATGGATAGCTGTAATGAAGGTCAATACTATCGCGCCACTGCTTGTTGCACGGGCTATCCTGCCTAGCATGGAGGAGGGCGGAAAGCTTGCATTCCTGAGCTCTAAGATGGGCTCGATTGCTGATAACTCTAGCGGTTCGGCATACATCTACAGGACCTCGAAAACGGCCCTGAACCAGGTAGTGAGAAGCCTTTCCTATGACCTGTCTCCTCTTGGGCTGCCGGTTGTAGC
>RFVC01000015.1 GCA_009922595.1 Gammaproteobacteria bacterium
AAACCCGGCTATTGCCGGGTTTCTTCTTTTACGCCTAGGCGTAATTAAGCGGATTTTAGCAGGCGGCTGCTTTTACCGTTGATGGCAATCTGGCGCGGCTTCATTGCCTCGGGAATTTCCCGGGCAAGCTCTATATGAAGCAGACCATTCTCCATGGTGGCACCTGTCACCTTGATGTAATCGGCAAGCTTGAAGGTGCGCTTGAAGTTACGTTCTGCAATACCGCGGTGCAGGTAATTGCGCTCGACACTATCATTGCTTTCTTCCTTGCTGGAAGAAATGGTCAATGTATTGTTTTCAACTTCAACATTAACCTCGTCGTCAGCAAAGCCGGCAACTGCCATGGTAATTCGATACTCGTCTTCCTTAACCAGTTCAATATTATAGGGTGGATAACTGGTGCCACTCCTTTCATTGCTGGAGACGCTGTCGAGCAAGGAAGCGAGGTGGTCAAAGCCAATGGCCGAACGATAAAGCGGTGAAAAATCAAAATTTGTCATGTAAATATCCTCCTGAGAAGCAATATTCAAATTAGCGGCCTGTTCCTAGGAACCAGACCAAATAAGTAAATTAAACTTTAAACCCTTACAGTGAATAGATAGGGTTGCAGTAGAAAATTTCAAGGGCTGAAATATTGATATAAATCTACTTCTCGAAATGCCTGCATGAATCAGCAGACAAGTATGAAAATTGGAAGTTGTACCTGGATTGCATCATGACAAACCTTGTATAGGGTCTATGTTAAATAAGGTCGTGAAATAAAAGAAAAAGGTTGAGCCAGACGATTTCAATACTGGTTGCTCTCTATATCATCGTCTTCTCTTAGATAGGCAAAACGTGGAGCTTCAGATCCGTCGATAGTTACCGTGCCTGAAAACATTTCTAGTGGGCGCACCCAGTAGGTTTTGTCGTCATCTTTTCCATACAGGGGATAATACAGCACTAAATCTTCCTCGGTTTCACTGTGTTTAGCTGTACCAATCACACGATAGTTGTTACCTTTATAGTGCTTGTAGATACCTTTTTTTATTAATGAATTCATAGGGTAACCAGCTTTTATTAATATTATATTTAAAATGCCTTTATCTCCGATTAACCGGAGTTCTGAATACTGAAGATCGAGATCCTTTAAAGGGTTACGTCATGTTTGAAACTATCCAGGCCGCAGACAGCAAGTTATTCCTTTCAGTTTTCAGTAAATACAGCATCTCTTCACTTTCAAAAACAGCCCGGCTAATTTCATGGTCTGCTGATGGTTGGCTTTATTTCCTGCTAGTACCAATTATATTTCTGATTAAGCCTCAACAAACAAATGAAATTTTGCTTCTCGCGATACTGGGCTTTGCAGGCGAGCGGCTGATATATTTTATGCTTAAATCCTCTTTCAAGCGTCGCCGTCCCCCAGAATATCTTGATAGTATAGAATCATTGATCACCGCCTCGGACGAATTCAGTCTGCCCTCTGGACACACCTCTGCAGCTTTTTTCTTTGTAACCTTCCTTTGCGTCGGGATAAGCCCGCTATTTATACCGATGTTTTTGTGGGCCATGGCGGTTGGGCTTTCCAGGGTGATCCTTGGCGTTCATTTTCCTGGCGACATTCTTGCTGGGGCTGCGGTTGGTAGCATGCTGGCCTTGACCGTTATCTAGAAAGAAACCCTTAATTCATCACCATAAAACGACGAATTGCCTGTTAAGAGCTTGGGCGCGGCTCAATTTTTCCTGTTCAGTCACAGAGCTGAAAGCACGGTCCATGGGCATATTGGTGATTGATGTCACCTCGTCCGCCCACTGTGGCTGCGCAGCCACTACCCTATACCTGTAAGGCATGAGCGTTTATGCCAGCTGCCTGGTGATAGCGCTATATGTGAAAAAAAGATAGAGTTTCAGTTTAAACGTATTTACCGGCGGTTGCGGTTTTCAGCTCGGTTTGCACAGGACAATAAAGGCGGCGCCGACAATAAACGATGGCAGAATGCCATGTAAGCTCAATAGAAAGGTTTTTCGATACACCCTGCCGAAAAGTCGACTAAACAAGGCAAACTGGGGACTGGTATCGTAATTCAATACAAAGCGGTGCGTCGCTGGTGAACTAGATACAGAAATAGTCGAGGCCTAAAACCTTGGCAAGTGTCTGCGTAATAGTAGTCTTACCAGTGCTTGGCATGTCTTCCATGAGTGGGTGACCATCGGCAAACCAACAGGGCAGGGAGAGCCTGATTTATTTTCCTTGTCCAAGAATACTTTGCCAACCTCTTCATCAGCCACTTATGTACTTTCCCTGTAATTTGGCTGGAGAAAACTGAGATACTGTTAAAGCTTCCTCTTTCCTGGCTGTCTGTTCAATTACCCAGTGTTATGAAGCTCAAGTATGTCTTCATCCTCTGTGGTGTTTGTTATGCCCGTTTTTGCACCGATGCGTTTTTTCTTGGCGGCATCATTACGCTTCTCTTCGAGCTTCGTTAGATAGGTTTCACTAACATCACTGGTCACATAATTTCCATTGAACACCGAGCACTCAAAATCCATTGGGATGATGCTGCCCTCTGCGCAGGAAGCAATGAGATCCTCCAGGTCCTGGAAGATCAGCCAGTCAGCCCCGATGGCTTCCCGGACTTCCTCTACTGTCTTACCATGCGCAATCAGTTCGGTGACAGCCGGCATATCGATGCCGTAGACGTTCGGAAAGCGAACCGGTGGCGCGGCTGAACAGAAATACACTTTCCTTGCACCTGCTTCCCGCGCCATTTCAATAATCTGCTTACAGGTTGTTCCGCGTACAATCGAGTCATCAACCAGTAGCACATTTTTATCTTGGAATTCCAGCGGCGTCGCATTCAGCTTCTGCTTAACCGACTTTTTGCGCTGGCTCTGTCCCGGCATAATAAATGTCCTGCCGATATAACGGTTCTTAACGAAACCTTCCCGGTACTTAACACCAAGGGCATTGGCCAGTTCTACTGCTGAGGTTCGGGAAGTATCCGGTATGGGGATCACAACATCGATATCATGATCCGGCCTCTCCCTTAGAATCTTTTGTGCCAGGTTGTCGCCCATGCGCAAGCGGGACTTGTAGACAGATATGCCATCGATCATGGAGTCAGGACGGGCAAAATACACATGCTCAAAGATACAGGGGGTAAGCTTGCTCTCTTCGGAACAGATGCGGGTCTGCAGGTTGCCGTCTTGGTCAATGTAAACCGCTTCGCCGGGAGCCACGTCCCGGATTAGTTTGAACCCTTGTGAATCAAGCGCAACACTTTCAGAGGCAATCATATACTCATCACCCTTTCGGGTACGTCGCTTACCAAATACCAGCGGCCTGATACCGTATTTATCCCTGAAGCCGACAATCCCGTAACCCACCAGCATGGCTACCGCGGCATAGGCACCTCGGCATCGTCGATGTACGGCTTCGATGGCAGTAAAGACATCATCAGCCGTTGGCTTGATCTTGTTCAGTGTCTGCAGCTCGTGGGCAAAAACGTTAAGCAACACTTCGGAATCAGAATCAGTGTTAAGGTGACGCAGGTCATCACGAAAAATATCTTCACTGAGCTCTTCGGAATTAGTGAGATTGCCATTATGGGCAATACTGATGCCATACGGAGAGTTTACGTACAAAGGCTGGGCTTGGGCAGGCCCGCTGCTGCCCGCCGTGGGATAGCGAACATGGCCAATTCCCATGGTGCCGGTGAGTTGACGCATGTGGCTGGTTCTGAAGACATCCCTGACCAATCCGTTGTCCTTCCGCAGGTTCAGCTTGCCCTGGTCGCTTGTTACTATCCCCGCTGCGTCCTGTCCTCGGTGCTGGAGCACGGTAAGACTGTCATAAAGCGCCAAGTTTACATTGGATTTACCAACTATACCGACTATACCGCACATGGTTTTCGCCCTGCCTTAGTAAACACCACTATGTTTGCATTAAATGAAGATTCACGCTTGTCGAGATAACGACTATGCCGTTACCCCAGCACCGGCTTCCTGACCAATCTCAAAAAAGCCCTGAAGATAATCAATCATGGCGACTGCATACGGCACCAATCTTGAGCCATCAAACCAGTGCTGGGAAATATCCAGCTGGATGCCAACAAGTACTATGATCAGCATTATGATCACGCCGCGCAGAACACCGAATATGGCACCCAGTGTCCTGTCCACCCCCTTTAAACCAGCTGCTTGTGTTAACTTGGAAACCAAGTTGCTGATTAATGAGCCCGCAAATATTACCCCAATAAACAGAATCGCAAACGCTGCTATTCTGCGTAAGCTCGCGTTATTAATCAAATTTTCTATGAGATCAGCAAGTTGCGCACTGAATAACGTGCCAGCAACAATGGCAGCAAACCAGCTGGCAAGTGAGAGCGCTTCCTTGATCAAGCCCCTAAACACACCAATCAGGGCAGAAATGGCAACAATACAGAGAATAATGATATCAATTACTGCCATAATTTCTGCTGGTCAGGTCAGGCTTAGTGCTCCAGCTCCTCTATTTCAAATTGGACGACGGCGCCCTCAAGGTCAAATCCGTCTGCAAGTTCCTGCCTCAGGGTTCCGACCTCACTTTCAGTCATAACGGGACCAACGTAGACCCCTGTTAATGGCCCCCTGCTGGTTTGAAGCGGACGGCTGAATGCCCGATAGCCGCCAGATTTAAGACGCGTAACGAGTGCTTCTGCGTTAGCCATTTCACCAAAAGAACCCAGCCTTACCACCCACGTGGCCGGCAACCCGGCATTGTTCAGCTGCGGACGTTCCGGAGCAGGAGGTGCAACGTAGTTATTGGCTGTGATTTGATTTTCGGTATTGTCTGTCTGGCCTGTGCTGTCGGAGAGGTTGTCAGAGGTGATTTGGGGACGCTGCTGTTCAATAATCGGCTCTACGGGTAACGGTGGCGGGTCAGGTATCTCAGTAGTCATGGCCGGCGGCGAAACGCCTTCGCCATCAAGCAAAATAGGGATAAAGATGATAGCAAGACAGCCAATCACTATCGTACCCACCAGGCGCTGTTTCATCACACTGTTCAAAGCAACTCCATTACCGCGGTAACGGTAAAAAACGATCCAGTTACGAGTAAGGCCAGTGGTTTTCCTGACTCCTTAAGCGATTCTGCTTCCTTCTCAGCGGCCAGGTATGCTTCCCTGATTGTGTTGAACTCTGAAGCTTTGCCAACATCTGATTCGGAGAGGCAATTATATAGTATTTTTGCCTCGAGACCCCTCTCTTCGTGGATGCCGGCAACATACCAGAATGGATCAAGGTCGCTGAATATTTCGAGCACCTCCCGGTAATTTTTATCTGCCAGCATGGCAAAAACCAACAGTATCCTGTGGCCTTGAAAAGAAGCCTGCATCTGCTGCACGAGGCGCCGGGCCGCATGCGGGTTATGTGCAACGTCCAGTATCAGCGGATACCCCCTTTCAACTAGCTGGAATCGGCCAGGCAGCACTGCAGACACCAAACCGGCTTCCAAAGCTTTTCGACCGATTCCCGGTACGGCCAGCATGACGGCCTGCAGCACCGCGGCACAGTTATCCAGCGGAAAGTCATTTCCAGGTAAACTTTCAAACGTTATTTCATTACCCTGGACATCTTTTCCCTGCCATGTCCACGAGCCGCCCGTTTTGGAAACGGCGGAAAACGCAACGCCATTTTGATAAAGGTTTGATCCGATAGTAGTGGCATGATCGGTAAGACTATGCGGCGTCTCTCTTTCACCAACGATTGCTGGTACACCCTTGCGGAATATTCCTGCCTTTTCTTTCCCGATGGCTTCGCGGGTATCACCGAGCCAATCCACATGATCCAGCGCGATGTTGGTCACAATGGCAATATCCGGATCTATGATGTTGACGGCATCAAGCCGTCCGCCAAGACCAATCTCGAGCACGGCAAAATCAGGCTGCTTTTTTGCAAAAAGTTGAAATGCTGCCAAGGTGCCAAATTCGAAATAGGTAAGTGGGGTGTCATCCCTTGCCCCTTCGACTGCAGCAAATGAATCGCACAGTTCCTCGTCAGTTGCGAGTCTTTCGCCAAGCCTGACACGTTCGTTATAAGTTAGAAGATGAGGAGATGTGTAGCTGCAGGTACTGTATCCGGCGGCCTCGAGTATGGCGCAGAGCATTGTTACCGTTGACCCTTTGCCATTGGTGCCACCCACAGTAATTATCCGGCTGTTAGAGAGACTGATATCGAGCCTCGCAGCAACCGCACTGACCCTGTCAAGGCCAAGTTCTATGTTGCTGGGATGACATTGCTCCAGGTACTGAAGCCACTCATCAAGCGTCCGGGTCAATCACTGCTCCAAGATTTATGGATGGAATCAGACTAGCTGCTGCTGGGTTGACTGATCGTTAAAATCGGTCATCATCTTTCCTACTAGAGAGCTGATGCGCTGTCGCATATGCTTGCGGTGAATTATCATGTCAATAGCACCATGCTCCAGCAGAAACTCGCTGCGCTGAAAACCTTCCGGAAGCTTTTCGCGCACTGTCTGACGAATGACATCCTGACCGGCGAAACCAATGAAGGCGTTAGGCTCTGCAATATTAATATCACCCAGCATGGCAAGGCTTGCCGAGACACCGCCGTAAACCGGATCTACCAGCACCGAAATATATAGGAGGCCGCGTTGCTTCATCTGCTCCAGGGCCGCTGAGGTCTTGGCCATTTGCATCAGAGAAATCAAAGCTTCCTGCATACGCGCGCCGCCACTGGTTGCAAAACAAACCAAAGGCAGTTCTTCTGCCAGACATCGATTCACAGCCAAGGTAAATTTTTCGCCCACCACCGAGCCCATGGAGCCGCCAATAAAACCGAATTCAAATGCAGCGGCAACAAGAGGCCTGCCGTTAACGGTTCCTTTTTTAACCACAAGCGCGTCATTTTCACCGGTGGCTTTTCTCGCGGCGGAGAGTCGGTCTCTGTATTTTTTCAGATCCCTAAATTTTAGAATATCGGTGGGCACGATATCAGCACCGAGTTCTTCCTGGTTATCTGTATCCAGGAATATTTCAAGACGTCTGCGTGCTGAGATCCTTAGATGATGGTCGCATTTAGGACAAACCTCCAGGTTTTCGAGAAGACTGTCGCGGTAAAGCACAGCTTCACAGCGAGGGCATTTTTTCCAGAGCCCTTCCGGAACACTCTTGGTTTTGCCGGTAGTATCTGACCTCCCTACCGAAGGAAGTATTTTATCAATCCAGCTCATATGCTTTTTTGCCTGCCTCTTAAGCTAGTTCTTCTTAGACACGAAAATTAGCAATCCATTGCCTTGCGCATATCGTTTATCAAACTTATATGCTGCTGCAAATCCTCTATGCTGTAAGGCGTTCCAGCCTGTAATTCCTCTATCTTGTTAATCAGCGCACTGCCAACCACGACTGCATCAGCAATATCAGCGATCAGGGCCGCACTTTCAGCATTCTTGATTCCGAAGCCAACGCCAACAGGCAGCTCAGTCTGGCTTCGGAAACGTGCGAGGTTGCTTTTCACGGATTCAATGTCCAGATGACCTGCGCCGGTTACACCTTTTAGTGAAACGTAGTACACATAACCGCTGCTCTGTGCACAGATCTGAGCCGCACGTTCGTCTGAAGTGGTCGGCGCAATCAGAAATATCATGTCAATATGTGACTTATCAACGATCTGCTTGAGATCATGAGACTCCTCTGGGGGCATATCCACAATCAGTATGCCGTCCACGCCGGCCTCTTCAGCCGCATCGACAAATGCCTGGTAACCCATGCATTCAACGGGGTTAAGGTAGCCCATTAGCACCACCGGCGTATCGGCATTTTCCTTGCGGAAGCGACTAACAGTATCCAGCACATCTTTAAGGCTCGTATTGTTAGCCAGCGCTCTTTCCACGGCACGCTGAATTACTGGACCGTCAGAGGTTGGATCTGTAAAGGGAAAGCCAAGCTCAATTATGTCGGCCCCATTAGCAACCAGGGCATGCATAAGAGACAAGGTGGTCGCTATATCAGGATCCCCTGCCGTCAGGTAAGGAATCAAAGCCTTGCGGCCTGACGCTTCAAGTTGCTGGAAACAACTGCTTATTCTGCTCATAATGGTTTTCTCTTGCTAACGCCCAGCCTTCTCACACTTCCAGGCCTTCAATGTCAGCAACAGTATTCATATCTTTGTCACCGCGCCCGGAAAGATTCACGATAATGATATGGTCGCTGGGCAGCTTAGGCGCCTCCTTCATGACCCAAGCTATTGCATGACTGGTTTCTAGTGCAGGGATAATTCCCTCCATTCGTGTCAGGTAGCGAAACGCCTCAAGTGTTTCATCGTCAGTAACGGCTGTATAGGTGGCACGCCTTAGATCTTTCAGCCAGGCATGCTCAGGGCCAACGCCCGGGTAATCAAGTCCCGCCGAGATGGAATGGGTATCGAGGATCTGGCCGTTTTCATCATTCATGAGATAGGTTCGGTTGCCGTGCAGCACACCGGGTTGGCCAGTACAAAGTGGCGCCGCATGTTCGCCTGTTTCAAGACCATGACCGCCAGCTTCGACCCCGACGATGGCAACAGATTCATCCGGGATAAAAGGATGAAAAAGGCCAATAGCATTTGAACCGCCGCCAACGCAGGCAACCAGCGTGTCGGGCAGACGACCCGTCATTTCCAGGCACTGCTCCCTGGCTTCACGCCCAATAACTGACTGAAAGTCACGCACCAGCATGGGATAGGGATGGGGACCAGCTACCGTTCCAATTATGTAATAGGTGTTGTCAACGTTGGTGGCCCAGTCTCTCAGGGCTTCGTTCATAGCATCTTTTAATGTACAGGAGCCCGAATCAACACCCACAACGTTGGCACCGAGCATTTTCATGCGGTATACATTTGGCGCCTGGCGCTTTATGTCATCCACCCCCATGTAGACGTGACATTCGAGGCCCAGGCGCGCTGCTACCGTCGCCGAAGCTACACCGTGCTGACCGGCACCGGTTTCAGCAATTATGCGTGTTTTGCCCATCGCCTTGGCGAGAAGCGCCTGACCAATAGTATTGTTTACCTTATGGGCACCGGTATGATTCAAATCTTCACGCTTCAGATAGATGCGGGCACCGCCAAGTGCATCGCTCATGCGCTCTGCGAAGTAAAGTGGTGAAGGCCGCCCGACATAGTGCGCCAGGTCATAATCAAACTCTGCCCAGAATTCGGGGTCTGCTTTCAGCTCGGCGTATTTACGGTTTAATTGCTCCAGGGCCGGCATCAGGGTTTCCCCTACAAAAATGCCTCCAAATTGACCAAAATGGCCATGCTCATCAGGTCCGCTGTACTTCCCTTCGAGGGGTTTAGGTGCTGACACGATATACCTCTTCAATAAATTGTTGCATCAATGTTTCTGATTTAATTCCTGGACTTTCCTCGACACCGCTAGCTACATCTACGGCCCATGGTCTGACATGTTCTATGGCGTCAGCCACATTTTGCGGAGTCAGCCCGCCCGCCATTATTAGCGGCTGCTGGAGTGTTAATCCTTCAGCCAGCGACCAGTCGAAGGCTTTCCCTGTACCTCCGGCTTGAGTAGGATGCCAAGTATCCAGAAGAATGCCTGACGCCCCTTCATATTGCGCTATCTGCGCATCCAACTGTCCGGGCTCTCTGACCCTAATGGTCTTCCAGTAGGGTCGACCATAACCGGCACAGTATTCCTGGCTTTCTTCCCCGTGGAACTGCAGGATATCAAGGGGTACGTTTTCTAGCACCTCACGGACTTGTGATTCCGGGGCGTCGACGAAAAGCCCTACTTTCAATCCCTTGTCCCCAACCGCTCCAGCAATTCTCGCGGCCTGCTCGTTATCAACACACCTGGGACTGGGTTCATAAAACACCATCCCAATGGCATCAGCTCCCATCTCCACAGCTGCCAAGGCATCGCTATCTTGCGTCATGCCACAGATCTTAATGAATGTCCTGCGTTCTGTTTTCATCATCAATACCGACCCGGTCCGCTAGCTGCAATCCCGTTGTTCAGATTGCTGTTTAATCCGCGGTTCCAAGCAGTGTCAAAAACTGATCTGAATGTGTTTTAGATGGTAAGCCGGAAGGGTTAATCTATGTACGATTCTACCAAATGGCAGCCTGATAGCCTATATCTTCAACTTTGAAATAAAGAAAATCTCGGACCTTCTCCGCCAGCAGGCAGCCCAAACTTTTCCGGATAATTTACCTGTGTCAGGTACAGGCCGTCAGGAACTGCGGTAATGCCAGCCTTTGTCCTGTCTTTCAACTCAAGGACATCCTTCGTCCAAGAGACAGGTCTATCTCCATGGCCAATGCTGATCAGTAATCCGGCTATGTTTCTCACCATGTGCAGCAGAAAGGCATTGGCTTGGATATCAATGAGGACATAATCCCCCTTTCGATTAACTGACAATTCATGGACATTGCGCATTGGCGTAGAAGACTGACAGCCGGCACCCCGAAAAGAAGAAAAGTCATGTTCTCCCAGCAGTGACTGCCCAGCTTCATGCATGAGATCAGCATCAAGCGGCAGGTAATGTGGCGTAACTAGGCCATGCAGAATGGCCGGCCTCACCGGATTGTTGCAAATGATATAACGATAACGACGAGAAACGGCTGAAAACCGGGCATGAAATTCTTTCGGCACCTGCCTGGCCCAAAGCACTGTTATGGAACCCGGCAGATTTGAGTTGCCCCCTCTTACCCAGGCATCCTGCGGGCGCTCATGCTGATACTCAAAATGCACTACTTGGCCTGTTCCATGCACGCCGGCGTCAGTCCGGCCGGCGCAGACGAGCCTTACGGGGTGATTGGCAACTTGTGACAGGGCAGTTTCCAGGGCTTCCTGAACGGTCGAGATTTCTCTGGATTTCTGACGCTGCCACCCATTGAAGCAACTTCCGTTATATTCAATGCCCAGGGCAACGCGGTAAGGAGGGCCGCTATCGGAAGCAGATTCTAGGAGCTTTCCCATTTCTCCAGCAATTTTTTCGCTTCGGCAATCTGGTTTTCATTGCCCTCGGCGATCACTTCTTTGAGAATTTCCTTGGCCCCTTCCATGTCGCCCATGGCCTCATAGGCTACAGCCAGGTCCAGTTTGGTTGATGACTCATCCCTATCCGTAATTGGGGCTTCTGCAGATTCATCATCGTCCTGTTCGAACAGGCTGCTGTCGATATTGTCTGGGTCAAAATCGTCACTGAAGTCATCTTCAGCTGGGGCATACGTTTCTTCTTCGATCTGTGCATCAATCTCTTCAAACGCTGTTGCAAGTGGGGCTGGCTCATCTTTATACCTGGAAAAATCGATTTCGATTTCATCGCCTTCGTCAAATGCTTCTGGCTCATCTGCAACTACATTGCCACCAAATTCGTAATCTTCCAACTCTGTCTGGGCAGCACGGCGCCTCCAGACCAGGAAGCCAACAACCAGCAGAATCAGCGCTACGAGACTGGATAAAAGTACAACCGTATTTTCAAAAGCATGGTCGATCAGTCCCATCAGATAATCATTCTGCTGGGGTGGTTGAGCTGGCGTATCTGCTACCTTGGTGGCAACCGATTCGGCAGGAAGAGGGTCTTCCGCAGCACTGGCGGCGAGATCTGCCTGAAGCTGCGCAAGACGCTCATCCTGCAAGGCAATAATATTTTGAAGGATTTCAACCTGCTCTTCTAGCTCAGCAAAACGCGAGCGCAGTTCCTGGTTTTCCAGCCTAGCCCTGTCGAGATTTTCTTCGCTAATGGCCAGCTGGTTTTCCAGAGCCGCGATTGTTTCAGCTAGGTCACTGTCGCCAGTGAGGAAATCCTCACCGTCCTCTCCGCTCAGAATGGTCAGCTCATCGTTACCCTGCTCAGCAACAGCGGCGTTGTTGTCGCTGAATGCCAGCGGCTGTGTCGATGCTGCCTGGTTCTGCAGGGCTATCTGGTTCAGGGCCTGGGACTGATCGATACTTCCTATTTCCCGGGCTGAAGGTATTCGAATCACCTCTCCCGCCCGAATCATGTTGACATTGTTATCAATAAACGCATCAGGATTAATGCGCTGGATAGCCATCATGGTCTGCTCGACAGAGACACTTGTGGAAGGACGCGATCTTGCCGCAATTTCGTAAAGCGTGTCGCCGGACTCGATAGTGACAGTTTTACCTTCCGGCGCTTCGGGTTCAACCACCTCGGCAACTGTCTCCCCGACCTCCTCTGCAGCAGGCGCAACCTGCTCTGCAAAAGGTTCGGGATCGTTTTCGTCAACTGCTAACGCCTGGGGTAGATCTCCAGGGATCTCCTTTTGCTCATCACTTGCGAACTGAGGCGAATCGATCAGGGCGGTGTAGTTACGTATCAGGCGCCCACTGGGCCAGCGGACACTGATCACCATGTTCAGGAAAGGTTCAACAACCGGCTCGCTACTGCTGATAATCAGGACACCAGTTTCGCTGTCCATAACGATGATTTCGAAAACGATATCGTCAACGATATCGGCTCTATCCAGATCGGCAAGATCAAAGTCATCAGAGGAGCCCATGCCAACCAGGATCTGGTTTTCACTGAGCCCATCAAGTTCAAAAAGCTGGATAGTGGCATCTAATGGTTCGTTCAGAGCGGAGTTGACGCGAAGCTGACCAAGGTCAAGCGCCATTGCGATGCTGGCATATAAACCACTTGCAATCATCGCTACGATAGTCAACAGGGCGTGAAACTTTCTACATCCGGCCAGCATAGGTCTTCCTGTTATGGGCTTATTACGGATTTTTTACGACTTTTATTAGTGCTTTTTAGCGCCTCGTAACTACAGAAATCTTTTTAAGATTTCGTCGTAAGTATCCATTATAGATGGTCTTTTATCAACACCTCGGCTATTTGTATTGAGTTCAGCGCAGCACCTTTTCGTAAATTATCAGACACAATCCACAAATTCAGACCATTCGGGTGGGAGATATCCTTGCGGATGCGGCCAACCCAGACCTGGTCATTATCAGTTCCCTGCCCTATAGGCGTCGGATAGCCCCCATCCTCGCGGCTATCCATGATGGTAATACCCGGTGCCTTTTCGAGGAGTGCACGAGCTTCGTCAGCACCAAGTATCTCCCGGGTTTCGATATGCACGGCTTCGGAATGGGAATAAAACACAGGAACCCTGACGCAGGTCGGATTGACGACTATCGAGTCATCCTCAAGAATTTTCTTGGTTTCCCATACCATTTTCATCTCTTCCTTGGTGTAGCCGTTGTCCATGAACACGTCACACTGGGGGATCACATTAAACGCAATCTGACGCGGATAGACAGAGGGTTCCGCATCGTTGCCATTGAGAAGTCTGGCAGTTTGGCCGGCAAGCTCATCAATCGCCTCTTTCCCGGTGCCTGAAACGGCCTGGTAGGTGCAGACATTGATCCGGTCAATGCCCACCGCATCCTGGATAGGCTTGAGGGCTACCATCATTTGTATGGTTGAACAGTTGGGGTTCGCAATAATGTTCCTGTTAGAATAGCCCTTCAAGGCATGAGCATTCACCTCCGGCACAACCAGCGGAATATCCGGCTCGTAGCGGAACTGCGAGGTATTATCGATAACAACACAGCCCGCCTCACCAGCTTTTGGCGCATAAACAGCTGAAACGCTTGCACCCGGCGAAAATAGGCCTATGTGGGCATTACTGAAGTCGAATTCAGCCAGGTTTTCAACGGTGTACTGCTTGTTGTTAAAAGTCATTTTCTCACCGGCACTGCGCTCGCTGGCCAGAAGGGACAGGTTACCGACCGGGAATTTGCGCTGCTCCAGGATGCTCAGCATTGTCCGGCCCACAGCCCCTGTGGCTCCTACCACAGCCACGTTGTATTTATTGCTCATATTCGTCCTTATTGCGCCCTGCCTGCTTTTGGACAGGGGTCACATTCATCAATCTTGTATGGTTTAGGAAATTGCTCGGATTAATTCTGGAAGTCAGGTCCCGATCGTCTTGAACAACCATGGGGACTGTTCCTGCCACTGCTTTTCAAAACCAAGGATTTCCTCCTTGTTCTGCAGGGTCAGGGAGATGTCATCGAGCCCGTTCAGGAGGACATTTTTGCGGGAATCCTCTATATCGAAGCCAATCTCGCTCCCGTCTGGCTTGGTAATGGTCTGGGCATTAAGATCCACAGCCAGGCGATAGCCCTCTGTTGCTTCGGTTTCTCTGAACAGTTCATCAACAATTTTTTCATCTAAAACAATAAGTAATATTCCATTCTTAATGCAGTTGTTGAAGAAAATATCTGCATAACTCGGTGCGATGATGCAACGGAAGCCGTAATCATCTAGCGCCCAGGGTGCGTGCTCACGGCTTGAACCACAGCCAAAGTTTACCCTGGCCAGCAGGATAGTAGCCCCCTGGTAACGCGGCTGATTCATAACAAAGTCAGGGTTTACCGGGCGTCCGGCGCAGTCCTGGTCGGGAAGGCCTTTGTCCAAGTATCTCGCCTCGTCAAAGAGGTTCTTGCCAAAGCCTGTGCGCTTGATGGACTTTAGAAACTGCTTGGGAATGATGTAATCAGTATCCACATTCGCTCTGTCGAGGGGCATAACCAATCCATCTTCTTCTATAAACTTTTTCATCTTTATGCTCTAACTTACTGAAATTAATTTAGTTCTAATTCTCTAACGTCAACAAAGTGGCCATGTACAGCCGCGGCGGCTGCCATTGCCGGGCTAACCAGGTGGGTCCTGCCGCCGAAACCCTGGCGACCCTCGAAATTGCGGTTAGAGGTGGATGCACAGTGTTCCCCTTCTCCAAGCTGGTCGGCATTCATGGCCAGGCACATTGAACAGCCGGGTTCACGCCATTGCAGGCCTGCCTCGGTGAATATCCTGTCCAGCCCTTCCTCTTCTGCCTGTTTTTTAACCAGTCCTGAGCCTGGCACCACAAGGGCTTCCTTTATGTTGTCAGCCACTTTTCGGCCTTTGACCACTGCCGCTGCAGCTCGCAAGTCCTCTATCCTAGAGTTCGTGCAGGAGCCAATAAACACGCGGTCCAGTTTGATAGACTGAATCGGTGTTCCTGCTTCCAGCCCCATGTATTTTAGAGCCTGCAGGTAGTTGTTCTGCTTGGTTTCATTACCGGCTGTAGCAGGGTCAGGCACGTTACCAGTAACCGGGGCGACCATCTCCGGCGATGTACCCCAACTGACCTGGGGTACGATGTCAGCGGCATCCAGCTCCACCACAGCTTCAAATTTAGCGTCCGAGTCACTGACCAGGCCTTTCCAGGCCGCCACGGCTTTTTCTAGGGTGTCACCTGTTGGCGCAAATGGACGTCCCTTTACATATTCAATGGTCATTTCATCAACAGCCACTAGGCCTGCCCTTGCCCCGGCCTCAATTGCCATGTTGCATACCGTCATCCTACCCTCAACAGATAGGGAGCGTATGGCTTGCCCTCCAAATTCAATGGTGTAACCCGTGCCGCCTGCCGTACCGATCTTACCGATAATAGCCAGCACCACGTCTTTAGCGGTGACACCAGGATTCAGCTGCCCATTGACACTGACCAGCATGTTTTTGGCCTTTTTCTGCACCAGGCACTGTGTCGCCAGCACATGCTCGACCTCCGATGTACCAATACCGTGTGCAAGGGAGCCAAGAGCGCCATGCGTGGATGTATGGGAATCGCCACAGACAATGGTCATGCCGGGCAATGTCCTGCCCTGCTCAGGCCCTATCACGTGGACAATCCCGTGCCTGGGATCATCAATCTGGAATTCACTGATGCCGAACTCATCGCAGTTGCTGTCCAGCGATTTGACCTGGATTTTGGAAACCGGGTCCAGAATGCCTTCAACGCCTTGGGAACGCTCATCCGGGGTGGTCGGTACATTGTGGTCCGGAGTGGCCAGGTTGGCATCGGAACGCCAGGGTTTACGGCCGGAAAGGCGTAATCCTTCGAAGGCCTGCGGTGAAGTGACTTCATGCAAGAAATGCAGGTCGATATAAATTAGCGAGGTACCATCATCCAGGTTTTTAACCAGGTGGGAGTCCCAAAGCTTATCATATAATGTCTTTCCAGCCATATTTATCTCTTAAAATACAATAGGTTATAAAATAATATTAAGGTGATTTCAATTAACTATTCTGGGCCGGAATTACGGGAGTTTTGGACTTAACGTCACTATTCTGGGCCCTGTGGCGTAACAAGTGGTCCATCAGGACTATAGCCATCATGGCTTCCGCAATGGGTGTTGCCCTGATCCCCACGCAGGGGTCATGCCGGCCAGTGGTAATTACCTCAGTAGGATTGCCGTCAATATCCACGGTTTCGCCTGGAATTCTGATACTCGAGGTTGGCTTCAGTGCGATATGCGCCACAATATCCTGCCCTGAACTGATGCCGCCCAGCACACCGCCGGCGTTATTGCTGTGAAAACCTTCGGGACTGATCAGGTCACGGTGCTGCGACCCTTTCTGGGCCACAGAATCAAAGCCAGCGCCCAGTTCCACGCCTTTCACGGCATTGATGCTCATCAGAGCATGTGCGAGCTCCGCATCCAGTCGGTCAAATATCGGCTCACCTAGTCCTGGAGGCACCCCGGTTGCAACAACAGAAATTCTTGCACCAATGGAATCACCCTCCTTGTTCAGCGCCTCCATATAGCTGGCCATTTCATCGACCTTAGCCGGATCCGGACAGAAAAACGGGTTATTGTGCACCTCGTTCCAGTCCACCAGGTCAGCCTTGATTGGACCTAACTGCGAGAGATAGCCCCACACTTCAATGCCCAGGCTCTCCCGGAGGTATTTCTTGGCTATGGCGCCTGCCGCCACCCGCATGGCCGTTTCGCGGGCTGAGGAGCGTCCCCCGCCGCGATAATCACGGATGCCGTATTTCTGCTGGTAGGTGTAATCTGCATGCGCAGGACGGAACATGTCCTTGATCTTGCTGTAATCCTTGCTTTTCTGGTCCTGGTTCTCAATGACCATGCCAATAGGCGTTCCCGTAGTAAGCCCTTCAAAAACGCCGGACAGGATCTTTACGGAATCGCTCTCACGTCTCTGTGTGGTGTAGCGACTGGCACCGGGTTTACGCCGATCCAGGTCTGTCTGCAGATCTTCCTCGCTGAGCGGCATTCCGGGCGGGCAGCCGTCCACGATACAGCCGAGTGCAGGCCCGTGACTTTCGCCAAAGGAAGTCACAGTAAACAGTTTACCGATTGAGTTGCCGGACATGGGAAAAACCGCACGTGAAAAAGGCGCGTATTATAACGCATAGCCCGGTGTTTTGTTACTGGAAAAACCAGTTAGAACGGTGCTTTAGCGCTGCTAGTTAACCGGTGTTGGAGTAGCTGGCAAGGTCGGCTGCTGATATGGCACAGACCCCTTCACCACCATACTCAAAATCCAGCCATAACTTGTACAGTTTTGCGGTGGCATCTTCCAGCAGCGGCCAGGTATAGCCGGTTTCCAGGATCAGTATGCCCTTATCGCTCAGGTATTGCGGTGACTGCTGGAGTATTTTCAAGGGAAGTTCCAGCCCATAGTTTTCACTGACCAGGCCCACCTCAGGCTCCCTGTGAAACTCCGCGGGGAGCTCCGCATACTCTTCCCTGGAAACATAGGGAGGATTACTGAGAATCAAGTCGAACTCTCCGCTGATGTGATCAAAGAGGTCGGATTTACAAGTACTTACCCTGTCGGCAAGATTAAAGCGGTCTAGATTGACGGCGGTCACTTCCAGGGCAGCGGCAGAATTGTCTGCAAGGCACACCTCACTTTCAGGAAACTGCAACGCAGCGGCAATGCCGATACAGCCACTACCGCAGCAAAGGTCAAGAATGCGCCTTGGCCGGGACGTTAGCAATGGCTCAAAACTATTAAGAATCAATTCTGCAATAGGTGAACGCGGCACCAGAACGCGTTCGTCCACATAAAAAGGGTAGCCTGCAAACCAGGCCTGCTTTAGTAGATAGGCAAGCGGCGTCTGCAGTTCGATTCTTTTTGTCAGGATGGTCGTGATGGTCTCTGCCTGGCTCGAACTGACAGGCATATCGAGATCGATGGACTCACCTGTGTCGGCAGACGCGATATGCGTCACCAGCCAGGCGGCCTCATCTCCGGCATTGTCAGTGCCATGACCATAATACAGGGGATGCCCGAACAGTCTCTGCTCGACATAGGCAATCCAGTCATCAACAGTTTGAGGTCTTTGCTTTTCCACAGAACCGCTTTACCCGCTTTTAATATTCGCGTAGGGTGCGCATTTTACTTGTAAGCTGACCTGTTCAGAAAGAAAAAGACAGAAGAAACACCATGCAAGACAACACTTTGGCAAAAGCCTACGAAACTATTATTGAATCTGTTGGCGAAGATCTCAACCGCCATGGCCTCAAAGACACGCCCAGGCGGGCAGCCGAAGCCATGCAGTTTCTGACTCAGGGTTATACCCAGGACATCAACGAAGTAGTCAATGATGCCCTGTTCCCTACAACCTCCAATGAAATGGTGATTGTGAAAAATATTGAGCTCTATTCTCTTTGCGAACATCATCTGCTACCTTTCATTGGTAAATGCCACGTCGCCTATCTCCCTTCAGGCACAGTGATTGGCTTGTCAAAGGTTGCACGAATAGTTGACGTCTTTGCCAGACGTTTGCAGATCCAGGAGCACTTGACCCAGCAAATTGCCGAAACAATCCAGGAAATCACCTCGGCCAAGGGGGTCGGTGTTATCATTGAGTCTCAGCACATGTGCATGATGATGCGCGGGGTTGAGAAACAGAATTCAGTGATGACAACATCTTGCATGCTGGGCGCATTCAGGGACAAGCAAAGCACCCGTTCCGAGTTCCTTTCTCTCGTTAACTGAACTGCAAATCAGCCCGAAAGAAAATTGCCGACAAGTTCCGCAACCCGGTCAACGTCACCATCAAGATGCTGATGGTGCCCGCCTTCCAGCGTTATCACCTGGACGTCCTTGAACAGCTTCTTGCGTGCCTCGACAACCTCCTGTCGAAACACTGCCTGCTGGGAGCCAACAACCAGGACCGGGCAAGAAACAGCAGAGATCACCGAGGCCATCTGCTCTTCACTCATGCTGAGCAGGCTTCTTCGACTTAAACGCTGGTCATGTTGCCAGTAAAATCCTGACTCATTATTTGCGATGCCCCTGGCACCGAGCAAGGCTGCCGCTTCTAGCGTAATGCCATTCTTGGCCCTGGCGGCAATGGCCTTCTCACGAGTGGAGTACAGACCGGGTTTGCGCAGGCCTTTATCGACCCGCTGCGACAATCCCTTGCGCATTTGTTCCAGCGTGTTTTCAGACCCTGTTGTAATTACCCCGAGAACATCCAGCAGTACGAGTTTGGCAACGCGGTCAGGGGCCAGGCCGGCCACCAGGTTGGCAATTCCACCGCCCATTGAATGCCCAAGAAGAATGAACTGATTTAGATTGAAGGCTTTTGTTAAAAGTAGCACCTCTGTGCAGTAGGTCCACAAGTGATAATCGGCGCCTGTACCGCGATGGTCTGAAAAACCATGGCCTGGCATATCCGGGACAATCCAGTAATAGCCCGGCAGTCGTGGTGCCAGCTCATCGAAGGTTGCCGCGTTATCCTGCCATCCATGAATGGCTAGTATTGGTTTATCTTGCGCGTTACCCCAGGTCTTGACTGACAGCGTCAGTCCGTTGACTTCGACAGATCGTTCCTGGGCTTTCATGACATCTAGTTAGGAGATTGAAACCGAGGCATCAGGACGCAGGATTGTCCTGCAGGTTCCCATGCCAAGACCAATAATGTCGAGTGTGACACAGGCGAGTTCTCCGGTATCGAGAATGGTCATATCTTCAACATTGCCGCGGGTAAGCAGCGCGAGAAGTTCTGAAAGAATCGGATTGTGGCTGACAAGGAGAATATTCTCCACATCGACTCGCTCAAGATATTTCATTAACTGAGCCGCGCGCTGATTGGCGCTTAATTCCTCAATAGTTGAGGGATCAGGCGAATCAAAAATATGGGAAAGAAATATTTTAGCAGTTTGCTGTGCCCGCAGTGCCGAACTGACAAAACAGACATCAAGGGAATAGCGACTGGAAGCGAACTGTCGAGCCACGCTGGAGACTTCCAGTATGCCCGCCTCTGTCAGTTGACGGCCTGCAGGAATAGATGCGATGGATTCGGCCTCTCCGTGCCGCAACAGGTATAGATTCATAGGCTAGCTGAAATTCGTCAGAATGCTGCCAGGAAAAAGTGCCGCTTGTGTTTAGGGCCCTATCCTAGTCTTTTTTCTTTGAAGACCCGACATCGCCTGCTTCAGCGCTATCATCCACGGTGTTAACTTTCTTGTCTGCGTTGCCAGCAGCACCCTCGTCATCAGTAAAACTGATATCGGCAAACACATCGTCACCACCAGCCTGTTCCTGTTGATCCTTAGCCTCATCAGCTGGAGTTTCATTAGTTTTCCACTCAGAACCCGTCTGCAGCGATTCGTCAGCGTCTGATTTTTGAGCAACACTGGATTCGTTGTTAGCGTCATCAAAGGGCCAGGGCTTTTCCTCCGACGCATAAACAAGATAGTTCAGCATGTCATAAAAATAATCAGCAATTTTTTTGCCTACAGTTCTAAGATTTTCATTGTTCCCTCCAGTAATCAGGCTGATCAGAATCTGCGCAATGATGATGACTGGCAAGATGATAGTGAGGACCCAGCAGGCGATGGCATAAAACACCATGTAGAGGATGCGGATCCACTGGGAAAGGGAAAGGATATTACGTTTAAGTTCTTCAGTTCTGACATCATTCATAAGAATTCCTCCTGGGAACTCCGGTCACGGCTACTAGATTAATATCAGTTATGCAAACCACCGGTTGCATACTCGACATCAAGCCCCCGCTCCTCCAGCATTAACGACTTTATTATATGGTCAACCGTTTCATTGTTGTAGACAATTTCATACAGTCCATTGACTAATGGCATGTGCACACCCAGTTCGTCCGCTTTCTCTTTTACCTGCTTCAGGGTGTTAACACCCTCTGCCACCTGATCCATCTCAGCAATCACAGCATCAATGTCCTTACCTTCGCCAAGCGCCTTCCCCACCCTGAAGTTCCTGGACAGCGGCGAGGAACAGGTCACGATGAGGTCGCCCACCCCGGACAGCCCCAGGAACGTCATCGGGTCAGCACCGAGCTTAACACCGAAACGGGCCATCTCTGTGAGACTGCGAGTCACCAGCATGGCATTAGTGTTATTACCCATGCCAACCGCTTCCGCGAGACCTGCGATAATGGCGTAAATATTCTTGAGCGAGCCTCCGAGTTCTACCCCCAGCATGTCGGAGTTTGAATAGACGCGAAAAGAGTCAGATCGCAGCACTTCCTGCACTTCTTTGACCACATGCTCATCCTTGCTGGCAACGACGGCACCGGTTGGGCTGCCGCCGGAAATTTCCTTGGCCAGGTTCGGCCCGCTAAGCACGGCGATAAGCGCGTTACTGGTTTCCTCGGCGAGGATCTGGCTCATAAGTGCGAAGGTCTTGGCTTCAATACCCTTGGTGAGGCTGACAAGAATGGCGTCCTCATGGATCAGCGGCTGCATCTGCTTGACCACTTCACGGAAGCTGCTACTTGGAACGGCTACAAATATCAGGTCCACATCACAAACTGCGCCAGCAAGGTCGGTAGTAGCCAGCACATCTTCGTGGATTTTATAGCCTGGGAGGTAGTTTATGTTTTCGTGGAGCCTGTTCAGCGATTCTGCCTGGTCTGCATCACGCATCCACAGGAGAGTCTTGTGCCCGTTCTGAGCAATGATGTTGGCGACTACAGAGCCGAAACTGCCGCCCCCGAGAACCGCTACATTTTTAACTGACATGATTTGTACTCTTGACACTGCTTTTTATTTTTTTATTACTATTCAGGACTTTTCCAACGTCCGTCTGTGAGGCCAGAGTGAACAGCGCGCGGAAAGATAACAGCTTAACTCTGACAACACCAGAAAAGGCCTGTTAAGCAGTAATTCTAGGTGCTAAGAGTATTTGATAGACCCCAGGACATACTATAGAATCGCAGGCCCTTCGAACAGCCATAGTACCGTACTGGACATTCAATCATGGACAAAGATCTATGGGTCACTATCCGCGAGGAGATCAATGACCTGCTCCTTCAGGAGCCCGATCTCGGCACTTACCTGAGCAAACGTATTCTCGCTCATGAAGACCTTGCCTCGTCAATGAGTGAGCTGCTATCAACCAAGCTTGCCTCAGAAGACATGCCGCAAAGTACGCTCAAGGCGGTCTTTGATGAGGCTCTGCGCAATGACCCGGACATTATCGAATCCATTTCTACCGATTTGTTGGCTATCCGCGACAGGGATCCGGCAGTTCAGCACTATTCTACGGCCATTCTCCATTTCAAGGGCTTCCAGGCCCTGCAGGCCTACCGTGTTGGGCACTGGCTCTGGAATCAGGACCGCCGCGGCATGGCTCTCCTGCTCCAAAGCCGCATTTCAGAAGTGTTTGCCGTTGATATTCATCCGGCAGCAAGAATTGGATCTGGCATTCTGGTGGATCATGCCACCGGTATTGTTATCGGCGAGACCTCTGTGCTTGAGGACAATATTTCCATTTTGCAGGGAGTTACCCTTGGCGGCACGGGCAAGGATACCGGCGATCGACACCCCAAGATCAAGTCCGGCGTACTGATTAGTGCCGGGGCAGCCATTCTTGGCAATGTCACCATTGGTGAAGGCGCCTGGGTAGGCGCAGGATCAGTAGTGTTGCAGGATATCCCGCCGCATACCACCGTTGTCGGTGTACCAGGTAAGGTGGTTGGTAAGCCGAGAACTGAGCAGCCCGCTCTAGATATGGATCACTACCTAAACAACAAGGATTAGGGTGCTTAACGAAGCGGCCTGCGTTCTTGTTCACGGTGCCTGGCATGATGCCAGCTGCTGGAACCCGCTTGTTCCCTACCTGGAAGCGAGTCAACTGGAAGTTTTCACGCCGGACCTACCTTCCCACGGTAAAAATCCAGCAGATCCCGCTCGGACAAATCTTAAAGCGTATTCTACATATATCTCTCAATATATTGAAAATATTGATAATAAAGTAATTCTTGTTGGGCACAGCATGGCCGGCATGGTAATCAGCCAGGTGGCCGAAGAAATCCCCGACAAGCTGGCTAGACTGCTCTACCTGAGCGCTTACCTACCCGAAAACGGTCAGAGCCTTTTCAGTCTTATAGCCGCAAATGCTGCTGGCGTAGGTAAATCCCCTATAGAAGAGGTGATGCAGATCTCTGCGGACAAACGCTATTTCACCATTAATCCACAAGCCATACAGGCACTGTTTTACAACTGCAGTCCGACCGACCAGTCTCCAAAGGCTTTTCCAAGGCAGCCGGCACTGCCATTTTCAGGCAAAGTACGCCTTAGCGAGGCTAATTACGGACGCGTGCCCAAAACCTATATCTGCTGTCTAGATGACCATGTAATCCCTATCAATCATCAGCGTCATATGCTGAAAAACCAGGCCTGCGACGAAATGGTTCAACTGGATAGTGATCACAGCCCTTTTCTCTCCTGTCCCGAGCTGCTGGCCAAGGTGCTCAATTCAGCCATGAAGGCATCCTGACTGTTCCCCGTCAATTTAGCCAGAAATGCGGTTTTGTTCACGATAATTGCACACTTGGCTGTTATTGATACTACCCCTAGACGCATTTAAAGCATTTAATTAGCACGATAGCGTCAGGCTAATAACAACAGGCAACTATCAGGGGATATCAACATGAAAAAATTACTACTGGCAGGCACTTTCCTGTCCTGCGCTTCTTTTATCACTAGTCCAGCATTAGCTCAACCCGGCGGACAAGGTGACCAGGATACAAGCATGAGCTTCTTCATCACGAGCCAGGGTCCCGGTGATGGTGCCAATCTTGGCGGCCTGGCCGGTGCGGATGCGCATTGCGCAGCCCTTGCAGATGATGCCGGCGTTACCGGTAAAACATGGCGGGCCTACCTGAGCACAACGGGCCCGGACGGTGTCTATGCCCGGGACAGAATCGGCGGCGGACCCTGGTACAACGCTAATGGTGAACTCGTGGCGCGAAGCCTGGTGGATCTGCATTACAGCAACACTAATGTGAATAAACAGCGTGCGCTGACGGAAACAGGCGGGACAGTAAATGGCGTCGGCGATCAGCCTAACATGCATGACATCCTGACCGGATCAAACCCGGACGGCACCGCCTCGGAAATGACTTGCAACAACTGGACCAGCAGCACGGATCAGTCCAGGGCAATGGTGGGGCATTTTGACCGTATTGGTGGCGGCCCGCTGGCAGAATCCTGGAATGCCACGCATGCCTCAAGAGGATGCAGCCAGGAACAGCTACAGGCTTCCGGCGGCAATGGCCTCTTCTACTGTTTTGCTACTGGCGAATAACTGCCCTTTAATAAATGAAAAAAGGCGTCCTCGGACGCCTTTTTTGTTGGAAGTGATAATAACTCCTGCTCTACTTTTCGTAATTCGTATGCAGGATGGCCAGCCTGTCGCCGCTGTATGTCCCTACCCATATCTCGCCATTGACCAGCAAGGCAGAACTGGCATCGTGCATGGATGAGTCTGGCCCGATAGAGGCAAGCGTGCTTGCTGTAAGGTTCTCCGGCGCTATTTCAACCACGCCCCAGCCGACTGCACAGGGCGGTTGTCCGCAGTCGCTGCCACGATTATTGCCAGCAGCAAGCAAGGTGCCTCGTGGCGACCAGCGGATATTATCCGGCAGAACATCCAGCGTCACGGCTTGTCTCGAAACAGAGTCTGCATTTCTCTCAAAACGAACCACTTCACCGGCGCCAAATGAGGCGGCAAAGATCCAGCGCTCATCTTCCGAGACAACAATACCGTTGCCGCCTGACAGCTCAGTACCGGGGATCATGGTTACTGGCTGGCCCGGATGCCATTCAAAAACATGGCCTGTTATTTCGCCCGCCAGCACGTTCTCAATAGTATGTTCAAAAGGGTTAAAAAACTGCGTGGCCACAAACCCTCCGTCTTCCAGGATGGCAACACTGTTTGTCCATGAACTCTCCGGCATGGGTATGCAGCCAACCCAGGTTATTGTCGGTTTCAGAAAGGCTTCAACCTCGAACACTTCAATCGCTTCTCTCGCGCCGTGGCTTGTCATGTAGAGGTGATATATATCAGGCCCCTTGGTACTGGCTTTAAGTGCCAGGCCGTGAGCTGAAAAGGCATTGGTATCAATAGGCCCCGGACATTCTGCAAAGCGGGCTGTGTCATGGGCGAAAACGGGGGCAGAACCGGGGAAGAGAATATCTACTGTCTTTTCTTCGGCGTTGACCAGATGAATCTTGCCACGAATGTCGCTGCCGGTGAGACTCCCGTCCATCCCGGAGACAAGCAGCCAGTTTGAATCGCCCAGCCTAAGGATATCTTCTCCGTTAATGACGCCGCAGAGAAAACTGATGCCTTCTTCCTCGCCACAGTTTTCAACTTTCATGATAGTGTCGGCTGCCACTTCACTTTCGGGCATCACGGAGTTTTGAACGTTTTCACCCGAAACCTGGTCGGACGGCTCGCCTAAACATCCTGTCAGCAGAGCCAGCGTTAACAGGCATGTTAAATTTATCCAACGGCTTGCAATCATAGCGGCTCCTTTTTTCAATGCCCGGAGAATAGGACCTTGAGTTGAAATTCTACAATTCATATCATAGCAGTTTAGAGGTCAACCCTTTCCATCCTGCATTAGTGTAAAATGCCCATCTTTTTTTAGCCCCGGGAATACCCGGGGAACAGCGATATTTATCCGCAAATGAATCTGAAGCATCACCTTGAAAAGATTATTGCTGGGCGCATCAGCGAGGTATCCGGACTTACCGGCAGCAAGGCCTTGATCAATTATGCCCGTGAAGCCACGTTTGGTGATTACCAGGCTAACGGCATTATGGGTGTCGCGAAGCAGCTTAAAACCAATCCACGTGAACTTGGTGAAAAAGTACTGGCTGATCTGGATCTTGGCGGAATTGCCCGAAAAGTAGAACTAGCCGGCCCTGGTTTCATCAACATATTTATCTCACCCGATTACCTCGCTCAGCAGTTGAATACCCTTCGGACCAGTGCAGCGCTCGTTCAACCCCTGGTCGCGCAAACCAATGTTGTTGTTGACTACTCTTCACCGAATCTGGCCAAGGAAATGCACGTTGGGCATTTGCGCGGCACAATTATCGGGGATGCACTCGCCCGCATATTTGAATACCTTGGGCAGACCGTCATTCGTCAAAATCATTTTGGTGACTGGGGCACGCAATTCGGCATGCTGATTACCCAGATGCAGGATATGCAGCAGCTTGATGAAAGTGAACTTAAAAAAGAACTCGCCGACCTGGAGAGTTTTTACCGCGACGCCAAGGAGCGTTTTGATGCAGACCCTGAATTCGCAAACGCCAGCCGCGAAAACGTGGTTAAACTCCAGGCCGGAGACAGCACCTGCCTTAAGCTCTGGCAAGCCTTTATTGATATCTCCGTGGAACATTGCCAGGCACTTTATGACAAACTCGGCATTACGCTGAGAGTTGATGACATTAAGGCAGAAAGCTTTTACAACGACAGGCTGGCCGGCATTATTATCCAGCTGGATGATGCAGGCCTGCTGACAGAGTCAGACGGAGCACGCTGCGTGTTCCTGGATGAGTTCCGCAACAAGGACGGTGAAGCCCTGCCCACCATCGTCCAGAAATCCGACGGCGGTTATTTATATGCCACCACCGATCTGGCTGCCATTCAATACAGAAGCAAGGAGCTCAACGCTAACCGTGTGCTTTACGTAGTGGACGCCAGGCAGAGCCTGCATTTTCAGCAAGTTTTCCGTGTAGCTGAAGTGGCTCATTTCAAGGCTGAGCAATGCTCACTGGAACATTTGTCATACGGAACGATGATGGGCAGTGACGGCAAACCTTTCAAAACCCGTACCGGCGGCACCGTCAAACTGATGGACTTAATGGAAGAAGGCATTGCCCGGGCATTCGACCTGGTCAGTGAAAAAAATCCTGACCTGGAAGAAAGCGAACGACGCGAAATAGCCAGCGTGGTCGGTATAGCCGCCATCAAATACTTCGAATTAAGCAAGAACAGAAACAGCGACTATATCTTTGACTGGGACACCATGCTTTCATTTGACGGTAACACCGCCCCTTACCTGCTTTATGCCTATGCCCGAATCAGGAGCATTTTTCGCAGAGAAGATATCGTGTCACCCCACGAATACACGATCTTGGTCAATGATGAGGAAGAACAGGCGCTTGCGCTCAAACTTCTTCAATTTAGTGAAACGGTCGAGCAGGTATCGGAAGACTGCTACCCCAACCAGCTATGTCTGTACCTCTATGAACTGGCAGGCATTTACATGCGCTTTTACGAGGCCTGCCCTGTACTCAAGGCCGAGACAACTGTGCGTGAGTCCCGTTTGGGGCTGTGTGATCTCACTGCCAGGACCATAAAACAGGGTCTGTCCCTGCTGGGTATTGATACACTAGAAAAAATGTAAGTACAGCTGTCAGAAGCCAGAGGCATTGTTATAATGCGCGCCGCCGGTCTGCGGCCAATTAAATGGCTTCGAGCCGGGTTGATAAAAGTAATATTTGGAAAACACATGTCTGATAACTCTACCATTATCTACACGCTAACTGACGAGGCCCCCGCCCTTGCCACCTATTCACTTTTGCCTATCGTCAAAGCCTTCACTGCCCCTGCGAACATTAAAGTCGAAACGAGAGATATATCACTTGCAGGTCGCATCATTGCTGTCTTTCCAGACTACCTGCCGGATGAGCTGGAACAGTCAGACGACCTGGCTTACCTCGGCAACCTGGCTCTAAAACCCGAAGCCAATATCATCAAGCTGCCTAACATCAGTGCCTCCCTCCCGCAGATGAATGCAACTATCAAGGAACTGCAGGAAAAAGGTTATCCGCTACCCGACTATCCTGAAAACCCGCAGACTGCTGAGGAACGAGACATAAAAGAGCGCTATGACCGCGTTAAAGGCAGCGCCGTGAATCCTGTCCTGCGTGAAGGCAACTCCGACCGCCGCGCACCCGGTGCCGTGAAACAGTATGCCCGTCAAAACCCACACAACATGGGCGCCTGGTCAAAGGATTCAAAGACCCGGGTCGCGCACATGGAAGACGGTGATTTTTTTGGCAGTGAAGTCTCAAGGACGATGGCTGAGGCCGACACCTTCCGTATAGAATTTGAAAACGCTGATGGCGCTGTTATAGAACTTAAAGGCGAGTCTCCGTTGCAGGAAGGTGAAATAATTGATGCCTGCGCAATGAGCCTGCAAGCGCTACGCAGCTTCCTTGAAAAGGCTATTACCGAAGCCAAGGACTCTGACGTACTCTTATCACTGCACCTGAAAGCCACCATGATGAAAGTATCGGACCCAATACTGTTTGGTCACGCAGTTTCCGTTTTCTTTGCTGACGTATTTGAAAAACATAGTGATTCGCTGAAAGCCCTGGGGGCAAATCCAAACAACGGCTTTGGCTCAGTGCTTTCACTACTGGATACATTACCTGATGACAAAAAGGCCGAAATCGAGGCTGATATTCAGGCCTGCTATGAAAACCGCCCGCCGCTGGCGATGGTGAACTCGGACAAGGGTATTACCAACCTGCATGTCCCCAGCGACGTGATCATTGATGCCTCCATGCCGGCAGCAATTCGTTCTTCCGGCAAAATGTGGGGGCCTGATGGCGAATTGCACGATACACTCGCCATTATTCCTGACCGCTGCTATGCCGGTGTCTACCAGGAAACAATTGACTTCTGCAGGGAAAATGGCGCCTTTGATCCAAGGACAATGGGCTCCGTTCCCAATGTTGGGCTTATGGCACAGAAGGCCGAGGAGTACGGCTCTCATGATAAAACCTTTGAGTTGCCCGAAGCTGGCACTGTGCGTGTGGTTAACAGTAAGGGGGAAACACTTCTCTCTCACCAGGTGGAAAAAGGTGATATCTGGCGCATGTGCCAGGTCAAGGACGCTCCCGTTCAGGATTGGGTCAAGCTTGCCGTTAACCGCGCCAGGGCGACTGGTGTGCCAGCAATATTCTGGCTTAATCCCGAGCGGGCACATGACTCGGAGTTGATCCGCAAGGTAGAGGCTTACCTGCCCGAGTATGATACAGAGGGCCTGGATATCAAGATAATGTCGCCGGTGGACGCTACACGTTTTTCTCTGCAAAGAATGAAGGCTGGAGAGGATACCATCTCTGTGACGGGTAATGTCCTCAGGGATTATCTAACTGACCTTTTCCCAATCTTGGAATTGGGTACCAGCGCCAAGATGCTGAGCATCGTTCCCCTCATGAACGGCGGCAGCATGTTTGAAACCGGCGCCGGGGGTTCGGCACCAAAACATGTCCAGCAGTTTGAAGCAGAAAACCACTTGCGCTGGGATTCCCTAGGCGAATTCCTGGCCCTTGCGGCATCACTGGAGCACCTGGGCAGCACTACTGACAACGAGAAAGCCCTCGTACTTGCTAAAACACTGGATGCCGCTACAGGGCAGCTACTAATGGAGAACAAGAGTCCACTGCGCAAGGCAAGAGAACTGGACAACAGGGGCAGTCATTTTTACCTGGCGCTTTTCTGGGCGCAGGCACTCACCGAGCAAAATGAGAATAATGAACTTCGTGATTCGTTTAGCACCATTGCCTCGGTGCTGACTGAGGGCGAGAATACGATTATTGACGAGTTAAACGAAATTCAGGGCAATCCTGTTGAGCTTGGTGGCTACTACCAGCCTGATCCGGAAAAATGCCGGCAGGCTATGTGCGCGAGCCCTACCCTTAATGCAGCGCTCGACAGAATGTAGTACTAGGACCAGCGGATAAGAAGCCAGGTACAATCCTGGCTTTTTTTACATTGGTTTTTGGAAAACCACTACTGCCCTGGAGGTCTGGCCTCTCACCTGGAAAACCACCGCTGTCCGATCATCCTCGGCATTCTCAAGGATATCGCTGTCAACCAGAACAGTGAATCCTGCAGCAGTCACCTCATCAACAATTGCTTCCTTGCCAATACGATGAAGAGTACCCGCATCCCGCCACCCGGAACCATCCTCGGCCAGGTGATCAATAACAACATACTTGCCCCCAGGCGTCAGTGAATTGAAGACCTTGGCATTGAAAGCAGTCTGGTCTACACCAAAGTTACCGAAATCGTGATAGGAAAGTACGTTGTAAACGGCATCCAGCCCTGCCGGAAATTCCATGGTGTTGTAATTCACGATGGCGTACTGCGCGTTGGTATGTGCATCAGCAAAGGCCTGACCGGCTTCGCCGACTGCGCCCTCACTAAAACCGGCAAGAAGCGGCAGGTCATACATCTCGACCATACCGGTGGGTCCCACAGCCTCAACCAGCATAGGTGTGTAATATTGGCCGAAAGTCGACATTTCGGCGACATGATCACCTTCGCTCAGACCTGCCAGGGTCATGACCTCTGCGGGCTTACGTCCGGTATCTCTTGCCCTCTGGCTTTCATCACGCGACTCTGATTCAACGGCACGTCGTATATGGGCAGGCGTGTTCTCAGGCACCATATAATCCTGCGACAGGGCCGGTATAGCCTGCACAAGTAAAGACAATACCAGCGTGAATAGTGCAATATTCTTCATGTTTATTCCCCTCAAAAACCCCAAAAAAACCCCGGGCATTGATTGTAACCCCGGGGATTTTGAATAGAAAAGCGTTACTGAATTAAATTCAGTAGCAGCTTGTTGAGTCGCTGTATATAAGAGGCAGGATCATCCAGTTGCCCCCCTTCTGCCAGGCTGGCCTGGTCAAACAGGATTCGAGCCAGGTCATTGAAGCGGTCCTCATCGGGCTCAGTATCCAATTTCTCAACCAGTGGATGCTCAGGATTAATTTCAAACACCGGTTTGAAATCAGGCATGGCCTGGCCGGCAGCCTCCATGATTTTGCGCATTTGTGCACCCATATCATGTTCAGCAATCGATAAGCAGGCCGGGGAGTCTGTGAGTCTTGTGGTTGTCCTGACTTCTGCCACTTCCTCTCCTAGGGCCTCCTTGAGACGCTTGAGCAAGGATTCTGCTTTTTTGTCAGCTTTCTCCTGCTGTTTCTTGTCTTCCTCGGTATCCAGCTTACCCAGATCAAGTTCACCACGGGTAATATCCTGAAACTGCTTGCCGTCGAACTCTATCAGGTGGCTGATAAACCACTCATCAACACGGTCTGACAGTAGCAGTACCTCGATACCCTTTTTCCTGAACACTTCCAGGTGCGGGCTGTTCTTGGCAGTATTGTGGGATTCACTGGCAATGTAATAGATCTTGTCCTGGCCCTCCTGCATACGGCCCACATAATCCTCCAAAGACTGATCCTGCAAGGCATCGTCTGTGTGGGTTGAGGAGAATAGCAGCAGCTTCGCAATTTTATCTTTATTGGCAAAGTCTTCGGCGGGCCCCTCCTTGAGTACCTGGCCAAATTCATTCCAAAATTTCTGGTAAGTTTCCTTGTCCTTTTTCTTAAGCTTCGCGAGCATATCTAGGACGCGCTTTGTCAAAGCACTTTTCATGGAATCAACGGCGGGATCTTTCTGCAGAATTTCGCGGCTGACATTGAGGCTGATGTCGTTAGAATCGACCACACCCTTGATAAAACGAAGATATAGCGGCAGGAACTGTTCCGCATCGTCCATGATAAAAACGCGCTGAACATATAGCTTCAGTCCGCGGGTCGTGTCCCTGTTCCACATATCATAGGGTGCGCGCGAAGGGAGATATAGCAGGCTTGTATATTCGAGCTTGCCCTCTACCTTATTGTGCGACCAGTCAAGAGGATCTTCGAAATCATGGCTGACATGCTTGTAGAACTCCTTGTATTCATCATCATTTAGTTCTGTCCGTGAGCGCGTCCACAAGGCCTTGGCCGAATTCACTGATTCATATTCGGGCGCCTTACCTTTCTTTATCTTCTTATCGTCTTCCGCATCAGCGCCAAAGTCTTCCTTGACCATCATTACCGGCATAGAAATATGATCCGCATATTTCCTGACTATGCCCCTAAGACGAAAACTTTCAGCAAATTCCTTCTCATCCTTTTTCAGGTGCAGGACAATTTGAGTGCCCCTGTCGGCTTTATTCACCGATTCGACAACGAAATCAGACTCGCCCGAGGATTCCCATCTGACGCCCTGATCAGCTGGCACTCCTGCCTTGCGGCTGAATACTTCGACCTTATCCGCAACGATAAAAGCCGAGTAAAAACCCACACCGAATTGGCCGATGAGCTGAGAATCTTTTTTTTCATCCCCAGTCAGGGATTCAAGAAACTGTGCGGTGCCTGACTTGGCGATTGTGCCGAGGTTTTCAATTACGTCTTCACGATTCATACCGATGCCGTTATCTGAAATCGTAATTGTTTTCTTCCTAGTGTCAAAATCAACAGTGATTTTCAGATTCGGATCATCCTCAAGCAATTCGGGCTTGGCCAAAGAGGCAAAACGCAATTTATCTGCAGCGTCAGAGGCGTTAGAGATAAGTTCGCGTAAAAATATTTCCTTGTTGCTATATAAGGAATGAATCATTAGGTGAAGCAGTTGCTTGGCTTCTGTCTGGAACCCCAGTGTTTCTTTATTTGCTTGTGAACCCATTGAAATGAAACTCCCATCATTATTTACCCAAAATAAATATGGGCTTGGAAAGAATTTTCAAGGCAAAAAAAACGCATCCGAGGATGCGTTTTTACTACTTACTACTTTATAGTTTTTATTATTAACTGGTTGCTTACCTGAACCATTCTGCCAGTTCACGGCGCTGACGCTGCAGCGTTTCATAACGCTCCTTTTCGCGAGTCAAAACAGTAATCCAGGTATTTGCTGTATCTTCACTGCGCTCATCACGACGTGCAGAACGTGCGGCTTCAATGCCCTCGTCATAGCGATTAAGCTCCATGTAGCATCGGGCCACTGACAAATAGGACTGGTCAGGCCTATCGAGATCGCCCTTGTCAAAGGCATTGTCAAACGCTTCAACGCATTTCTCAAATTCGCTCATGGTAGCGTAAATGCGTCCGAGGCGGGCGTAGTGTTCACCGTCATCAGACATGGCAGCGGCACGCTCCAGCGGTGGAGCCGCCTTGGCATCTTCCCTGGCTATCTGGTAGCAAGTTGAAAGGAAGGCCAGGTTACCCTCGTCTTCCTCGATAATGCCGTCGGCCATGCCCCTTTCCATGATGCGAGCGCATCCATAGGGATAATCATTGTTATATAACTGTGCCGCCAAGTTGATCAGCTGCGAATCGCTGTCCAGGTGACCAAGTACGTCTACTACGTAGTAGGACTGTGCCTGTTCAGTAAAGCGTTCGATCTGGCCAAGCACCGCTGGCAGGAGAACCCAGTCATCAGCCTCGTTGTAAAGGACAACGGACTCACGCAGAACCTGGTGGGCCTTTTCGTAGTCTTCAACATTAAAGTATAGCGCTCGAAGCAGGTCATAGGTATTTTTGGGGATAGCCTCACCCTTGGAACGCAGAATTTCCATGTTGCGAAGGATAAATGGGATCGATTCGGGGTACTCCTCGAGCTGGTAATGAGCTGTTCCTATACGGAAATAGACATCATCGTTAGGCTCTAACGCAATATCGTTATACTGCGAGAAGTAATTAATGGCTTCACTGAAACTCTCTTCTACATAGTAGAGCGAACCCAGGTAAAACAATGTTTGCTCTATCTGTTCTTGTGTCAGGTTAGGAAGGCTGAGCATTTCCTCGTAGGCTTCGATTGCCGCAGGATAGTTTTCCTGGATCTGGTGCAGGTTGGCGTAAAACTGCCACATGACAAATTTTTCCCTGTCATTGAGGCGGTCACGGTTATAGTCTTCCTTCACCTCGTCCAGCACTGCCATGGCACCCAAGTAGTCTTCCATATCACGAAGCTCCATAACCTCGTTTATGCGGGTGTAGACTCGGCGGCCTAGGGTCTGGGACGAACGTGCTGCAGGCGGCGCTCTGCGCCCTTCCTCATCATCATCCTGGGCCAGAGCCTGGCCTCCGATGAGTGATAAATCAGCCAGCGGCAGTAAGACGACTACGGCAGCGAGGAGAAATTTTCCAAATACAGTCTTTCTCATCATCTTTCTCTCTAGACCCCCCCTTAGTTATCTGCCAGGTTGTATCTGAACAGGTATCGGACACCTGGGACCGGAACGGCCTGGCCGTCCGAAACTCTTGGATTAAACTTGAAACGTGAAACCGCACGTCTTGAGGAGGAATCAAATATATTTGGGGGGTCGGCGTCGACTACCTGGATACTCTCGGAATCAACTGTACCCTGTGCCGTTACTGTGAAGGAAACCAGGCACCAGCCTTCAATACCACGAGAAGCGGCACGCTGAGGATACTGGGGCTCGATAGTTACAATCGGCAGCATTTCAGAGTCACTGGCAGAAATCGAGGCACTGTTATCAAGGCCACCCATGTCTACTTCGACACGGCTGATGTTCAGACCTTCACCAGTTGGTGCATCCAGCGCTAAATCCGGTTCAGGCAGGTCGGGAATTTCTTCGGGCACATCAGGCTCTTCCGGTTTTGGCTCTTGACGCTGAACTTCGAGCTCAATTTCAGGCATCGTGATGTCGGCAATCTTTCTTGCCTCACCCTTCTCCGGTTCTGATGCATCCATCGAAATCAGAAACTGCATCAAGAAGAACAAACCAAAGGTAACAGCGGAGGCAAAAACTACAGCAAATCCAATATTGAATAATCTGACCATTTTCTTTTCCTCTATGCCTCAGCAGCAATCTGAACACTGGAGGCTTCAGCTTCCCTGGCAGCATTCATGATCATCAGCACGAATTCATTTGGTGCATTCTGATCGGCCTGAATAACTACTGCAGCATTCGGAGACTCTGCAAGCCTTTGCTCAATGCGCAGGCGCAAGTTACGGGGTGGTATCACATCACCATCCATCCACATTTCGCCAACCGGTGATATAGCGATTAGAATAGGCTCACCATCAACACCTTCTACCATGGAGGCTTCCGGATAATTAATTTCATACCCTGCTTCTTTTACAAACACGGAGGTAACGATGAAGAAAATTAGGAGTATGAAGACAACGTCCAGCATGGGCGTCAGGTCGATTTCACCTGCCTGTTCGTCATCTTTACCTTTTGCAAAACCTTTCATAATTGATCCTGTTAAGAAGAATTAGGCGTGCTGGATTTCCATATGGTCTTCCAGGAACTGTAATTCTCTGCTGGTTCTTACTTTCAGAATGTTGCTGGCAAAAATCCCTGACAAAGCGCCAACCATACCTGCCATTGTTGGGATAGTTGCCCTGGCAACACCACCAGACATCTGCTTGGCGTCACCACCACCAGTAACCGCCATTACGTAGAAGACTTCAATCATTCCAGTTACTGTCCCCAGAAGTCCAAACAACGGACAAACGACCACCAGCACTTCTATCACTGGAAGCGTTGATTTCAGGTCGAGCGAGACACGGGAGATAAGTTCCTGCCGAATAGCGTGGGCATTCCAGGACCCTTTATCAGTCCTGGCTTCCCATTCCGAAAGTGCACTAACCACATTCTCTTTGTGGACAGTACGTAAAAACCAGAATCGTTCAATCATCAAGCTCCATTTTACAAACAACAAAATGGCAATCAGATTCAGAACAGGGCCACCACGCTCCATGAAGACATCGATGGCCTCAAAACTCTGACTAAAAAAATCCATAAGCTATTCTCCAGCTTTAACTATTCAGACGGACTAGCTTACGATGAAGTACCTTGCGCTTCCGCGCGTCTGGCAATAATACCAGTAGCCTGCTCTTCCAAGATATGAATTACCTGGTCACTGCGTGATTTCACGATAGTGTGGAACAGGATGGTTGGAATCGCGACGACGATACCCAGCACAGTAGTAACCAGGGCGCCGGAGATACCGCCTGCCATGATCTGTGGGTCACCAGTACCGAACAGTGTGATCGCCTGGAACACGGTGATCATGCCGGTTACCGTACCAAGCAGCCCCCCCAGAGGAGCAACAGTGGCAATAATCTTGAGCAGCGTCAGGAAGCGTTCAAGTGCCGGAGTCTCTAGCAGAATTGCCTCACCGAGTTTTAGCTCAAGGGTTTCAATGTTCATGTTCTTGTCTGATTCATAGACCTTCAGAACGCGGCCAAGCGGATTGTTCTCGCTTGGACGGTCAGGGCTCTTCAGCTGACGCTTAACCTTGGCATTTACCAGGGTCAGGGTGACCATACGCTCTACTGCGAGTAGTGTGGCAAACAGGCCTACAAAGATAATTATCTGACCGATGGTGCGGCCCTGCTCCCAGTAACGTTCCTGGAATGAAGGTGAGCTGATCAGTGCCGCCAGATATGAGCCGCCAAAGGGACCAGTCGGGTCAATACCCACCATAGTGAAGCCGCCGGCAGCGCTCTGGATGTCTGCCGCAGTGCTGGTGTAATCACCAGGCTGGCTAGGCAGGACACTCAAACGCTTTGTGTTAGCATCAAATTCCAAGTACTGGCCACCGGAAACAATGTTATAGGAACCAATACGGATTACTTCCTGCTGGTTCTGCGTACCGTCAGGTTGGGCCACATCTGTAGTGAAGCGCGCCACGTTAGCAGACTCAGTCATTTCTTGGAGCAGGTAGAACCAAAGACGCTCAAGCTGTTCGATGCTGGGCAGCTGGGACTCGCTGGCCATAATCTCGGCAAGTTCGGTCATTGTTTCTTCACGGCCAGGATACTGGGCAGAAATTAGTGAAGCTTCGAACTGGCTTCGGGTATCACCTACAACCCCGGCAATAGTACCAAATAGTTCGTCCAGATCACCAAGACGTTCCTGCAGGGTTTCAAAACGCTGCGCCTTGATGATTTCGTTTTCGTTATAAGTATTTTCAAGGTCTACAGAAATACGCTGTTCTGTTTCCTCGCGCTCAAGCATTTCATTCAGAAGCGCCTGGCGCTGGTTAACATTCTGCTGAAACTGCTGCATACGCTGACGATGCTCTTCAGTTTCAGTCAGCCTGGCCTGCTCTACCAGATCAAGCAACTGGTCCAGGTTCGCAGCCTGCTGCTGGCCGAATGTAAATGAAGCAGTAATACACAGAACTGATGTAGATAGTGTTTTCTTAATAATAGAAGAGAATTTCATGACTGCTTACTCCGGCGCTGCAATTGGAAGTTCAAGAATTTCAGTGGTAGCCAACTGCTGAGCCATCCTGATACCGTCGGCTACTGGGCGACGATACTCGTCATCAAGAGTCACCCACTGGTTAGAAGCCTTATCCCACACACCGGTCTGGGTCTGGTCGCTAGTCTGATAAAGCAGCGCGATACGGCCAACACGGAGAATATCAACGTCACGCTCAACACCGCCGATTTCAAGTGAATCGGTGTAGTGCTGCATGGCTCTTCCGTAGTTGATCTCCTGCTGGTAGGCAGCAAGGACAAGGCGAAATTTTTCAGCAACGTTTACGCTTGAGTCGTCAAAAGTGCCACGGATGAGGTCAAGACGAGCCTTACGCTCATCTAGGAGGAATGGCAGATCAAGATCAACGAACTGCTCAAGAGCAACCATCATTCTTTCCATCAGCGGTGGTACCTGCCTTTGCAGAGAAGCTGCATCTTCGATGGACTGGTCATATTCCGCGATGGTCTGTTCCTGCTGGGCAATAGTGCGGCGGAAACTGGCATTGTAAACCTCAAGTCCGTCGACACGCTTGGCAGCTTCACTGTATTCCTGAACCAGTTCGTCAGCTTCATCAGAAAGCTGATTGATCCTGATCTGAGCTTCAGCAGCGGCAGCGATTGCCTCGCCTGCATTTGCATTTGCCCTATCAATGATACTGGTATCAACAACAGTGTCTTGGGCTGCCGCTGATGTAAAACCAACTATCGCAGGCAACATGAATAAAGGAACAAGAATTCCTTGTTTAAAACGATGGTAGTTCATTTGTAGTCCCACTTGTTTTAGAAAATCTCATGATAGATGAGTAAACTTTTGACTTCACATCAAACATCCATTGTGAAGGCTTGAACGTATATCAAGAATCAGTACTTAGACGCATTATCAAAAAAGTACAAAAGTCTATTCGAAAAATCCCCATAATACTGATTTGAAAGATAGGTTTCTTCAAATCATAAATTCTGTTTCTTGGGCAGAATTAAAAAATTAATCTATCTTCCGTGATCAAGGCTATATCCCTAAGGCGGATCAGCATATCAAATACTGAACGCAGATAGAACACTTTAATTCTCAAAAAATTCAAAGGATTTGGACTGAAAATTCAGGCATTTTCGGCTACTCCAGAAAGGCACAAAAACACATATTTGCGCAGCAAAGATGCAAATTTTATGGCGGCAAGTTGAGAAACCTTATAAACAGGTTCTAACTCTGTCGTCAGTTACCAGCCAGCTGCTGATTTCAGGCCTTCCCCTATCTCGGCGAGGCTGCGAACAGTGGTCACTCCGGCGTCTCCAAGGGCAGCAAACTTTTCCTCTGCAGTGCCCTTTCCACCTGAAATAATGGCTCCGGCATGGCCCATACGCTTTCCAGGAGGGGCTGTAACGCCGGCTATATAGGAAACAACTGGCTTACTTACATTCGCCTTGATGAACAGTGCAGCCTCTTCCTCGGCAGTACCTCCGATTTCACCTATCATGACGATGGCTTCAGTCTGATCATCTGCCTCGAGAAGACCGAGAATATCGATAAAGTTTGAGCCCGGAATCGGATCACCGCCAATACCAACGCAGGTGGACTGGCCAAACCCGTAATCCGATGTCTGTTTCACGGCTTCGTAGGTAAGCGTACCTGAGCGTGAAACGATACCGACCTTTCCTGGCTGGTGAATGTGGCCGGGCATGATGCCGATCTTGGATTCACCTGGGGTGATCACGCCTGGACAGTTCGGCCCAATCAGCCTCACACCCAGTTCATCGCATTTCACCTTAACGTCAAGCATGTCGAGTGTTGGTATGCCCTCAGTGATACAGACAATGAGCTTAACGCCCGCATTTGCCGCCTCCAGGATGGAATCCTTGCAGAATGGTGCCGGCACGTAGATAACTGATGCCTCCGCACCTGTTTCAGTGACCGCTTCGTTGACTGTATTGAAAACCGGCAGATTGAGGTGTACCTGTCCCCCTTTTCCTGGGGTAACACCGCCCACCATGTTGGTTCCGTATTCAATGGCCTGTTCGGAATGATAGGTTCCCTGTGAACCCGTAAAGCCCTGGCAAATAACTTTGGTCTCTTTATTTATCAGAATACTCACGTCTTGACTCCTTGTTTGCCGTCCGCAGCTTTAACTGCTTCCTGGGCTGCCTCAGTGAGGCTGTTGGCAGCAATGATATTGAGGCCGCTTTCCGAGAGTACCTTAGTGCCAAGGTCAGCATTATTACCTTCCAGACGAACGACAACGGGGACTTTCACACCCACTTCCTCAACTGCACCAACAATTCCTTCTGCGATCAGGTCGCAGCGCACGATACCGCCGAAAATATTTACCAGTACCGCCTTCACGTTTTCATCAGATAGGATAATCTTGAAAGCTTCGGAGACGCGCTCCTTAGTGGCGCCGCCGCCGACGTCGAGAAAGTTAGCAGGTTCTCCACCATGCAGTTTCACAATGTCCATCGTACCCATTGCCAGCCCTGCACCGTTAACCATGCAGCCGATACTGCCATCAAGAGCAACGTAATTGAGATCCCAGTTGGCAGCATGCACTTCACGCTCATCTTCCTGGGTTGGATCATTCATTTCCTTAAGTTTTGGGTGACGGTACAAGGCATTGCCATCGATATTCAGCTTTGCATCAAGACAGAGCAGATTGCCTTCATCGGTGATTACGAGCGGATTAATTTCGAGAAGTGACAAATCACACTCGGCAAACATATTGGCTAGGCCTAGGAAAATTTTCGTGAACTGTTTTACCTGCCCACCTTCCAAACCCAACTTGAACGCCAGTTCCCTGCCTTGGTAAGGCTGCGGACCGGTAAGCGGATCAATGGTAGCCCGAAGAATTTTTTCCGGGGTTTCATGCGCGACCTTTTCAATCTCGACACCGCCCTCGATGGAAGCCATGAAGACAATGCGCCTTGAACTGCGGTCTATAACGGCGCCAAGGTAAAGCTCATTGGAAATTTCCGTGCACTCCTCAATGAGAAGTTTGTAAACAGGCTGGCCGTCTTTATCAGTCTGGTAAGTCACCAGGCGGTTGCCAAGCCACTGCTGGGCAAAATCTTCAATCTCCTGAGTACTGGAAACCAGTTTCACCCCGCCGGCCTTACCCCTGCCGCCTGCATGGACCTGCGCCTTGATGACCCACCTGTCGCCACCCAGACGATTCGCTGCTTCCACTGCATCCTTAGCATTGTCACAGGCGAAGCCTTTCGAGACAGGCAAGCCATAGTCAACAAATATTTTCTTGGCCTGGTATTCGTGTAGATTCATAGTCTTCTCTGAGGGTTATTCTTTGACTTTATTTTTTCTTGCGGTTGGCAATATGAATGGCGCGACCATTGACGGCAAGCGCCGCCTCATGCACAGCTTCACACAGTGCGGGATGCGAGAATACACTTAACCCGATATCTTCGGCGCTGGTGCTGAACTCCATGGCAACAACAACTGTCTGAGCTAGATCAGCCGCGGAAGGCCCGATAATATGGCAGCCCAGCACGCGGTCAGTCGCTTTATCCGCAAGGATTTTAACCAGCCCTTCTGAATCATTGGCGGCCAGCGCCCTTCCTGAGGCGGCAAAAGGAAAAGCGCCAACGTTGTACTCAACACCTTCTTCCTTGAGCTGCTCTTCAGTTTTACCAACCGCTGCTATTTCGGGATGGGTATAGATCACAGAGGGTACGAGATCATAATTCATCGAGGCTTTATGGCCAGCAATATTCTCTGCCACCATAACGCCCTCTTCCGAGCCTTTGTGTGCCAGCATCGGACCGCGCACGATATCACCCACGGCATAGACACCGGGGACGGACGTGGCGCAGTCATCGTTAACCTCAATGTAACCCCGTTCGTCTTTTTCAACACCGCAATCATCGGCAAGCAGAGATTCTGTGAAGGGGCGGCGACCCACGCAGACTATCAGCTTGTCAAAATCCTCTTTCTTTTCACCGTCCTTGTCTTCGTAAGTAACAGTGACGCCATTGCCCTTGCCTTTTTTCAAAGTACTGCCGGTAACCTTGGCACCAAGCCGAATATCCAACCCCTGCTTGGACAGAATCTTGTGAGCTTCCTTTGCTATCTGCTGATCGACCATCGGCAGGAAGGCATCAACGGCTTCAAGCACTATCACCTCGGCGCCAAGCCGGGCCCATACAGACCCGAGTTCAAGACCGATAACGCCGGCACCGATCACGCCAAGTCGCCCAGGTACTTCTTGGAATTCTAGGGCCCCGGTGGAGTCCACAATCACGTCCTGATCAATCGGGGTAGGTGGAATCTCAATGGGAACAGAACCTGCCGCTAGAATAATATTATCAGCTGAAAGTGTCTGGGTCTTACCTGTATGGTCCGTCACTTCGACCTGCTTGTCCTTCAGAAGTTTGCCGGCACCTGAGATGCCGGTAACCTTGTTGGCACGAAACAGCCCCGCAATACCGCCAGTGAGCTGTTTGACCACCTTTTCCTTTCGGGCAATCATGGCCGGAACATCGATACCCACCTTGCCCACGGAGATACCATGGGTATCAAAGTCGCGGCTTGCCTCTGCATACTTTTGCGAGGAATCCAGCAGGGCTTTGGAAGGAATGCAGCCAACGTTGAGGCAGGTGCCGCCGTAGACAGGCTTCTGCTCATCGTCAATCCACTTTTCAACACACCCGGTTTTTAATCCCAGCTGTGCTGCCCGTATGGCTGCCACGTAACCTGCAGGTCCCGCTCCGATCACCAATACATCATAATCTGCCATGAGTTTTTCCGTTATAGAGTCTTGTCTGTTGAGTGGGGTTACACTTCTAGGAAGATCCTGGCCGGATCTTCCAGAAGTTCCTTGATAGTTACGAGGAACTGTACCGCTTCCTTACCGTCAATCATGCGATGATCGTATGACAACGCCAGGTACATCATTGGGCAAATCTTGACTTCCCCATTAACTGCCATGGGCCTTTCCTGGATTTTGTGCATACCCAGGATGGCTGTTTGCGGCGGATTAAGAATCGGCGTGGAAAGCAGTGAGCCAAAAACGCCGCCATTGGAGATGGTAAAAGTACCGCCGCTCATTTCTTCAATGGACAGCTTCCCGTCACGCGCCTTGAGACCAAAGTCACGAATGCTTGCCTCGATATCCGCAAAACTCAATGTATCAGCATCACGCAGCACGGGCACAACAAGTCCGCGGGGCGATGAAACAGCGACACCAATATCCTGGTAGCCATGGTAGATAATGTCATTACCATCCATGGAGGCGTTCACAGCCGGAAAACGTTTCAGAGCTTCCACACTGGCGCGTACAAAAAAGGACATAAAACCGAGTCGTGTGCCTTCGTGCTGCTTTTCAAAAGCATCCATGTACTTGTTACGAAGTTCCATCACAGCTTCCATGTTGACCTCGTTAAAGGTCGTCAGCATGGCAGTGGTCTGCGTGGCCTGAAGCAGGCGCTCAGCCACCTTGGCTCGCAATCGTGTCATGGGGACCCGTTTTTCAGCACGGCCACCGTTCATCGTAATACTGGTTGCGGGTGCTGGCGCCGAAGCCGCTACAGAAGTCGTTGCAGTATGGGACGGCGCTGGCGCATCTGCTTTCATAAAATTGACCACATCTTCCTTGGTCACGCGTCCATCCTTTCCAGTGCTTGGAATGGAGTTAGCGTCAAGATTGTTTTCTTCAACCAGTTTGCGTGCAGCAGGACTCATCAGAACAACTTCGGCGGCCTTATCCACTGAATCGTCAACGACAGGTTCCGGTTCAAGAGCAGGCGCTTCTGCGGATGGCTCAGCTGCAGACTCTGCCGGTACTGCCTTGGCAATTTGACCTTCTTCGAATATGGCTAGCAGCTCGTTGCTGACAATAGTGTCACCCTCGCCTTTCTTAATATCCTGAAGAACACCATCGGCCGGGGCAACTACTTCCAGCACGACCTTGTCGGTTTCAATATCCACGAGCAGCTCATCGCGGGCGGCACTCTCCCCGGGCAACTTGTACCAGGTCGCAATGGTGCCATCCGGCACTGATTCAGGCAGCGTTGGCGCTTTAATTTCTATTGTCATGGTTATCCCCGTTCTTCTTTCTTTTTATGGCTAATTTTTTTGCTAGTTATTCTGATATAGATAATAGCTTCTCTTAATCAACTGGCAGCCCCAAGGCTTCATGGACCAGTCGTTTCTGCCTGGCCTGATGCAGGGCCATGGAACCGCCCGCGGGTGCGGCCGAAGCGGGTCTGCCAGTATAATCAAGCCGCAAACCCGGGCGGTCACGCCGGATCACGTTCTTGATATGGTGCTGGCATGGATACCAGGCGCCCATATTCTGGGGTTCTTCCTGGCACCATACGACCTGCTCATAATTCTTGTAGGGCTTGAGGCTTTCATGCAGAACGTCTTCCGGGAACGGATACAGCTGTTCGAGACGGATGATGGCAACATCCTTGATGGCCGCTTCGCGACGTGTGGAGCGCAGGTCGTAATATATCTTGCCGCTGCAAAGCACAATCTTCTTCACGTCTGCCGGCTTGATATAGTCGTCTGTTTCCGGTAGCACGGTTTGGAAAGCACCCTCCGAAAGTTCCTCCAGAGAGGATACCGCCTCTGGATGTCGCAGCAGGCTCTTTGGCGTCATGACAATGAGCGGCTTGCGCAGCGGACGAATAATTTGCCGACGCAGCATGTGGAACACCTGAGACGGCGTGGTAGGAATACAGACCTGGATATTATGCTCGGCACACATCTGTAGAAAGCGCTCAAGTCGTGCCGAGGAATGTTCAGGGCCCTGCCCTTCATAGCCGTGCGGGAGCAGCATGGTTAATCCGCAAAGTCGGTTCCACTTGTATTCACAGCTGGTCACGAATTGGTCAATCACTACCTGGGCACCGTTGGCAAAGTCACCAAACTGCGCTTCCCAGATGACCAGAGCATCCGGCCGAGTGCTGGCATAACCAAACTCAAAAGCCAGCACTGCCTCCTCTGACAGGAGAGAATCAAAGATTACAAACTTGCGCTGGGATTCGGAAATATGACTGAGAGGTACATAGCTTTTCCCGGTGTCCTGATCTCGCATTAGTGCATGACGATGAGAGAAAGTGCCGCGGCAGACATCCTGCCCGGTGATACGGACCTTATAGTTATCGGAAACCAGACTCGCATAAGCAAGACATTCGGCAAAACCCCAGTCGACAGGTTTCGCGCCCTCAGACATTTGCGAACGGTCTTCCAGTAGTTTTTTCACCTGGCGGTTCGGTTTGAAATTTTCCGGTATGGTCACCAGCCTTTCTGCAAGCGCCTTGAGGTGCGTGATATGCAGATCGGTTTCACAGGGCATATCCCACTTGTGACCAAGATAAGGACGCCAGTCGACAAACAGCGCCGTGTTGGGCACTTGTACCAGGGATTTCACTACGTGCGTGCCGGTATCCAGTGACTTGCGGTAGCTGGAGTTCATTCCCTCAGCTGCCTCAGTCGAAAGCAGGCCTTCCTCGACCAGTTTCTGCGCATATAGCGTCCGGGTTGTCGGGTGCTCCTTGATCTTCTGGTACATCAAAGGCTGTGTGGTAGTCGGCTCATCCGTTTCATTATGACCGCGGCGGCGATAGCAGATCAGATCTACAACAACATCTTTCTTGAATGTATTTCTGTAATCCAGGGCTAACTGGGAAATGAACATGACGGCTTCAGGATCGTCGCCGTTTACGTGAAAAATCGGAGCCTGCACCATTTTCGCAATATCTGTGCAGTATTCGGTTGAGCGGGCATCGTTCTGACGCGAAGTGGTAAAGCCGACCTGGTTGTTGAGCACGATATGCACTGAACCACCGGTTTTGTAAGCTCGGGTCTGAGACATCTGGAAGGTTTCCATCACCACACCCTGACCAGCAAAGGCCGCATCACCATGAATGATAATGGGCAGGACAGTCTCACCATCGGGGTCCTGCCGACGATCTTGGCGCGCGCGCACAGAGCCTTCCACCACCGGCGCCACGATT
>RFVC01000141.1 GCA_009922595.1 Gammaproteobacteria bacterium
TCTTCTTTTCTGCGTAAGTTTTTTTCACAAACGGAATGACCGAGCAGCGACAGTCGATCACTTTCTCGCTATTCGCCGAAAAATCTATTTTTCATGGCAAAGTGCGAAACAAATACCTGCATTCTTGCTGTGGTTTGTATTTGCGGTTTTTGCTGCGGTTGCCGTTTTCCTTGCCAGCATTTTGGCTCCCCAGTTTTTGCAGCCACACGCCGTAAGGGCCTTTAACACGATCACTGTCCTCACTGAGTCCGTCGCAAAAGAGCTATCTCAATTTGCCGGTGATGAGATCGATCTGTCTAGAGTTAAGTCTCTCGACTCTTCTGCAGCCCGTGAGCTTGCGAAATGGCGAGGTGTGTCACTGAATCTCAGTGGCCTTGAGTCAGTTGACCAGAACACCGCGGCACAGCTGGCTACTTGGAGAGGACAGACCCTCGACCTTTCAGGACTTAAGAACCTGCCGCCTCCTGCCGCGAAGTCACTCGCCGAATGGCCCGGCAAATTTCTCCGTCTAGCGGGTCTGAAAACAATGCCGTTGAACTCTGCTCGTGAATTAGCAGAGTGTCGAGTTGCTTCACTCGATCTTCTTGGGCTTGTCTCTGGGGGTGATGAAATTCTTGCAATTCTCAGGGTCAACCCGGGCATCTCATTGCCCCAAGTTCCAGCATTGAATGAGGGACGCCGTGCAGATGACTTGCCTAAGTCAATCACCAACTCCATCGGCATGAAGCTCAACCGTATTCCTGCAGGGACCTTCACGATGGGCGAGGGTGATCAAGCCCATCGAGTGACCCTGACAAAGCCATTTTTCATTGGTGTTACGGAGGTCACGAATGCCCAGTGGAAAGCTGTGATGGGACGTGTGCCGAGCAATTGGAAGGATAACGAGCAGCCAGTTGAACAGGTTTCTTGGGTAGAAGCTGTAACGTACTGTAAAAATTTGTCTGCCTTGCCACAGGAACGTTCCGCTGGACGTGTCTATCGTCTTCCAACTGAGGCGGAGTGGGAATATGCCTGTCGAGCTGGATCAGCAACTCGCTATTCGTTTGGGGATAACGAGCCACAGCTTGGTGATTTTGGGTGGTACGCAGGTAATTCTCGCCGACTGCCCCATCCCGTAGCCAAAAAAAATCCAAATGCTTGGGGCTTGCATGACATGCATGGAAATGTGTGGGAGTGGTGCAGCGACTGGTATGGCGACTACCCGCGTGGTGCGGTGACAGACCCGAAAGGCTCGAAGACAGGATCGGACCGAGTCCACCGTGGTGGAGGCTGGAAAAACCTCGCCGAGAGCTGCCGGTCGGCAGAGAGGCACGGCCCCGGCCCTTCGGCTCGATACAACGACGTGGGCTTCCGCCTCGCCATGGACATTCCAGCACACTGAACGCCCGGCTGAGCAATTTCGAACTGCAAGATACTTGGCATCAGCTTCAGAAACCTACTCCTATCCAATGCAGAAACTCCCGCTTTCACTTACCGACGGCCATCTCTTCGTATCCCTCGATGATGAACTCTGGCTGATCGACACGGGTGCTCCAAGCGGGTTTGGCCAGAAGGACTCAATCTCGCTTGCCGACAGAAATTTTGAACTCGGCGACAACTATCTTGGCATGACTGCAGAAGTTCTGTCAGATCATGTCGGTGTCCCGTGCGTAGGGCTGCTGGGGGCAGATGTTATTGGTGAGTTTGATCACCTGTTCGACCTGCCCAATGAAACGCTCACGCTGTCATCAGAAGAGTTGGGTCACGATGGCCACCGGATACCCATGGAGCTGTTCATGGGCATCCCCGTTCTCAATGCACAGGTCGGCGATAACAGCCATCGCATGTTCTTCGACACCGGTGCTCAGATCTCGTACTTTCAGCATGAGTCGCTAAAAACATTCCCCAGTGCTGGCATGGTGTCTGATTTTTATCCAGGGGTTGGGGAGTTTGAGACGAGTACTCATGAGGTGCCGGTCACACTGGGAATCAAAGAGTTTTCGCTGCAGTGCGGGCAGCTTCCTGAGCGTTTGGCGATGACGCTCATGATGGCAGGCACAACCGGCATCATTGGGAACGTGATTCTCCAAAATCGTGTGGTTGGCTATTTCCCGAGACGCAATGAACTGGTGATCTAACGTCAGTGTTGGT
>RFVC01000142.1 GCA_009922595.1 Gammaproteobacteria bacterium
ACAGTCGCTCCACCATTCCAGCGCCAGGGTATGCGGAATCGTGTCAAAGCCTTGGAGAGCACTGGTTCAGTCAGTTCAGCCTCACCCCAGGTTTGTCCACCATCGGCAGAAACTTCCACCCGGCTGATCCGGCCTGCTCCTGTCCAGGCAATGCCGGAAATCTGGTAAAGTCCCGGCCCGCGCATGGTCTGCTGCCCTGATGGTGAGGTAATCACCGATTTCACACCCATCTCGAAGGTAAACAGCCGCGCCGTGCCATCTGGTTGCAGGTCAGAATATTTTGATGTCTCATCACGCGTCATGGTTGGTTCTGCAGTAACTTTTAAACGTCGCAACCATTTCACACTGGTGTTGCCTTCCCAGCCCGGCAGGAATAAACGCATGGGATAACCATTACCAGGTCGTAATCTTTCTCCATTTTGATAAATAGCAACAATGGCGTCATCTCTTATTTTGCTCATCGGAATGCTGCGGCTCATCATTGAAGAATCAGCTCCTTCAGCCAGCACCCAGCGGCCTTCCGTCTGCACGCCAGCCTCATCCAACAATATCGAGAGTGGCACGCCGGTCCATTCGCTGCAGGAAAGCAGACCATGCAGGCTTTGCGCGGTTGCGTCCGGCGCAGCTTCCGATGTATACAATGCCCGGCTGTTACCGGAACATTCCAGAAAGCGTATTTTTGACACCAGGGGGTACTGACTCAGGGTCTCCAGATCAAAAATCAGTGGGCGGTCAACCAGACCATGAATCAATAGTCTGTGTTCAGAAGGGTCAATGTTGGGAATACCATTATGATGTCGTTCAAAATGCAGGGCACTCGGCGTAATAATGCCTTCAAGATTGCCTAAAGGTGCCCTGGATGAACCGGCACCCACGGCTGGGGCGCTATACCCGGTTAAGCGACTAACGGTTTCAAACTCGGAACGGTTACCATAACCCTCCGGCGGCCTGCCAGGGAGTTTAGTCCAACTATCAACTGCAGGCGGTGCGGCTTTAGCACTCAAAAAACCTGCGCCTCCGGCAACAACAGCACCCGTCTTCAGAAATGCTCTTCGATGCAGTAAGCCATTGGCAGCAACTTCCTCTATTTGATCGTTTGTTTTTTCTGAATTGCTCATCTTCAGTTGCTTCCTTTATATGTTGTTAGAGGAATCAAAGACCTCCATTGTAGCCATTAAAGCTAAAGTTTCAATCCAGCGATTTGGGAGCAACCTAAATTCAGCAATTAAGCGCCGACACCGAAACTATTTTGACAATAATCAGCATAAGCATTTACAGTTGACTACTAACAACAACAATAAAAGTAAAAAGGCTCTTCATGAAACTGAATTTACAACGCTTTGCACTTATTTCCTCATTTTTAGTGCTGTCGTCCTCTGCATTTACGCAATGGCCCCTGTATATGGAAGGTGTCCCCTTATTAGAGGATGGCACACCTAACTTTGACGCCCCCACACCGAGAACATTGACTGGCAAACCTGATTTATCCGGTGTCTGGGACTTCCCCTTTCCGCATGAAAGCGGTGTGCAAGGACGTCCGGTGGGCGAACCCAGAACACCGCCGCCCGGGGTAGCACCCTATGCGACTTTCTGGGATCAGGGCTTCGGCTTTGAAAATGGCCTGCCCTATCAACCCTGGGCCAGGGAAAAACGCGCAGAACGCATGGCAAACCATGGTATCGAAAACCCTGACAGTTATTGCCTGCCACTGGGGCATATGCAGTTCCATACCCATCCACAGCCCTTTGAGATTGTTCAGTCGGAAAACCGCCTGATCATTTTGTATGAAGCCAGTTCAGGCGTCAGGGAAATCTTTCTTGATGGCCGTCCACTGCCACCTTTGGGTGACCCTCTGCCAACCTGGTATGGCTATTCCGTTGGGCACTGGGAAGGCGACACACTGGTCGTTGTCACTAATAACTTTCGAGGCGATGGCTGGCTCGATTTCAATGGCAGCCCATCAACAGAACAACTGGTAATCACCGAACGTTTCAATCGCGTCAGTTATGGACGTATAGAGCTGGATATCACCATTGATGAA
>RFVC01000143.1 GCA_009922595.1 Gammaproteobacteria bacterium
ACGAGAATCAGGCCGGGAATGATGGCACCTGCAAACAGATCACCCACGGAAACCGTCTTGGGATTGAAGATACCCATGGAGAGCTGCGCCTGCTGGTAGGCGTTCGACAGCACATCACCCAGCAGCACGAGAGCAATGGAAGGAGGAATAATCTGGCCGAGGGTTCCTGTTGCACAGATAGTACCCGTGGCAAGAGGTACGTTGTAACGTGCTTTTAACATCGCGGGCAGGGACATCAGCCCCATGGTCACGACTGTCGCGCCAACGATTCCAGTGCTTGCCGCCATCAGCATGCCCACGATGGTGACAGACAATCCCAGCCCGCCGGGAAACCTGCCGAAAGCTCGACTCATGGCGTCGAGCAGTTGCTCCGCAATCTTTGTTTTCTCAAGTGTGACACCCATCAGCACAAAGAGCGGCACCGCGATCAGCGTCTGGTTCGAGACGATGCCGAAAAGGCGATTAGGCATGGCGTGCAGGAAAGCTGGATCAAATGTGCCGGTGAGAACGCCGATGCCGGCGGCAATAAGTGCGGTGCCTGCAAGCGAAAGCGCGACCGGGTAACCCAGAATGAGTACCAGGAACACGGCCAGGAACAGAAATACCGGTGCCAGTGTCATGACGCTAGAAACTTCTTCAGGGACTTACAGGATTCGGAGATACCCTGCAGGATGAGTAAGGCAGCCATGATGGGAATCAGTGTCTTCAACAGGTAGACACCTGGTAGGCCGCCCGGTTGTGCAGAGGACTCCTTTACCGACCAGGAGAAGCTGACGTAATCGAGACTGGCCCAGAAGATGTATCCAGCCACAGGTAAAAGGAAAAGCAGGTTACCCAGGATGTCGACAACCGCCCGGGTTTTTTCGGAAAATTTTTCGTGCAGTACATCCACGCGAACATGGCCCTGTTCTTTCAGGGTAAAGGCAATACCAAGCAGGAAGACCATGCCGTGCATGTACATCACGGTTTCCTGCAGGGCGATAGAGCCAAAGTTAAATACGTATCGGGCAAGCACAACACCACAGGTGACGAAGACCATGGCCAGCGTTAGCCAGGAAACGGCTCGCCCGGTAATGTCGTTCAGGCGATCGATTGTGCGGATAATGAAATTGATGTTGCTCTCCCCCGGGAAGCGAGAAGCTTAATGGAAAAGGGCATCCTTGCCGAGTTCGTCAGCGAAGTACGCGGCGACTTTTTTAAACAACGGCGCTGGCGGAGTATTCAGTTGTCGCCCTGCCACTTCACTCACGGGTATGAGCTCAGCACCAGTACCAGTCAGGAAACACTCGTCCGCTGTGTACAGATCGTAAACAGTTAGTGAGCACTCCCTAACCTTGATAGATAGATTACTGGCTATCTCCAGGACGATACCGCGGGTAATGCCATCGAGGGCACCATCAGTCACGGGTGGCGTCATCAGGCATTCGTCTTTAACAATAAAGATATTGTCAGCGGTTCCTTCTGCGATAAAACCTTGCTGGTTCAGCACAACGGCCTCGTCAGCACCCGCCGTGTTTGCCTCGATTCTTGCCATGATCTGGTTCAGGTAGTTCAGACTTCTTCAAAGGTTTCAAAACCCATTTGGTGCAGGAGTTCAATCAATTTTGTTTTGCCACTGCCTGGGCCACCACTAATTACAACTTTACGGTTTTGCATTAAAACGATCTATTTCTAATCCCTTATCTTTGTCACAAAAATAAGGGCATTGAAAGGAACTCAAGAAAATCCAGAAGAATTTTATACACGCTTTAAAGAAAAGCTAGAAAAATCGCAAGCTTGGCCGGGACTCTATTTGTTTAAATTCATCATGAAAACTGAACACAATCATCTTGAAACACTTCAGTCTTATTTTAAAGAAAAAGAGGCCCAATGGAAAAGCAAGTCTTCTTCTAAAAAAAAGTTTGTGAGCATATCTATTCGGGTGAAAATGGACTCTCCAGAAGAAGTAATTGCCATCTATAAAAAGCCAGCCAATTAGAAGGAATCATTGCCCTTTAAAGTTTTTTAGGCATTAAGTTCATAATTCCAAGCTTTTTTTTA
>RFVC01000144.1 GCA_009922595.1 Gammaproteobacteria bacterium
TTTCCACCTCCCAGATTATCGATGTGCTTGAGGCAGTAGCCTGCGGTTTCGACTGCTGCTGAAGTGGCTGCACGAAACCACTCGGGCGAAATCCGCGTCCCCCGCTCATAGCCGAGCGACGCATCATCTGGCGGGAACGGGGTTGTCAAAACAAATGATGCTGGGCTGTTTACTGGGAGAAGGCACCGTTCGGGAATGGTTTCGGTGACGCCGTGAGGTGGTTTCCAAAGCAATTCAATTGAGGCTGGTGAAGAAGATTCCTGCTCAGGCTTGTTCACGCCTTGGTTCGCTTTGGAAAATTCAAGCCTGAGCGGATAAGGCCTTCCACCAATGAGTTCAAGGTGAGTCCGAAACTCGGTGTTGCTACCTGACTGGATGGAGGCGTCAATCAGCGGCGGCTCGTTCGGATTTTGATTGATGTACAGTTTGGCCGAATGCCCGGTATGAATAAAGAATTCATACCGGCCCGACTCCGGTGGCAGGAGCGAACCTGTCCAGAGGATTGAGAATCGTTCTGCGGGAATCTTGTCTGCGGCAGGACTGTTGAGGCCGAAGTCGAATTGCACTTGAGGGTCGGTGCGTTCAAAAACAAGATTCGATTCCTTGTGGACATCTCGGCCCTTGTAATACCTGGCCCGCAGGCCGCGACGGGAGTCAATCGTTGGTAAGGGTTCTCGAAAACTGCCAACGAGATCGGCCAAGGTCATCCGCATCTGCCTGACGGTCAGGCGGGATAGTTCAGGGCGGACTGGCCGCATTCGTTCTCTGGCAATGGTGGAATAGAAGGCTGCGTGGATGGCCTCAGCCACGTGCCTGGCAGCCTCACCGGTGACAAGTGAGGGATCGCCTTCGGGCATTGTTTTGTCGATGTAGGCAGCCAGCTGATTGATCGACAGACTGCCAGAAAGTTGGTCGGGGTAATCGTCTGTTCCCCGCCCAGCTTCCCCGTGGCACTGACTGCACTTTTCCCGATAGATGATGAGGCCGGGATGCTCAACTGCGGGTGTGTTTGTGGCGAAAACACAGACAGCGAAACAGACGCTCAAGCAATTGAGTGCGTTCAATGCTCGCATCATCGAGTTGCTCCGTTTCAGCGAATGTCTTCATCTGGTAATTCAGTTTTAATGCCCTCGTCAATCGGCATTCTGTCATTTTCGGGAGTGAGTCCGAGGCTTGCCAGTTCGGTGTGGAGTCGTTTCTCAAGCAACTGCCTTTGCTCGGCGTAGGCCGGGTCCTCGGCGAGGTTTTTCAGTTCCAGCGAATCATTCTGAAGAATGCCACGAATATTCGGTGTGTAAGGAAACTGTTTTTCATAGTCATACTCGTAGAGCCAGGCTGTTCGCCAGTTGGAGCTATCGCCATGAGCCAGATTCCTCCAGGAGCGTCCATGAATGGACGTCAGGGGGGCGGCGTTACAAAGTTCAAGAATGCTCGGGGCAATATCCTCTGTGAGTACCTGCCCGGTCACCGTAGTAGAGGTGGGCAGCCCTGGCCCCCTGGCAATGAGGGGAACGCGGATGCTTGGTTCATGCATGGTCCGCTTGTCAACCATGCCGTGCTCGCCCTCAAGCAATCCATTGTCGCCCATGAAGATGATGATGGTGTTGTCGTACTGCCCCGACGTTTTCAGGAAAGACACGAGTCGTCCAACACTGTCATCAACCGAGAGGATGGTGCCCCAGTACGCTCGTACCATTCGTTCAAAGTCGGTGACGGCTTCGGGGCGACTGTCCGGAAAACTTTTTCGCCAATCAAATAGCGGGCCATAAATGCCATGCCAGGTTGGGAGCCGCTGCCTGATCCAATCAGGCTGTGATTCAAGGTGAAAGGCGCTCTCTGGGTAGCGGACCTGTACGTCATCGAAGGAATGCTCGTACTGAGGTTCGGGGAAATAGAATGAGTGTGGTGCCTTGTGCCCAAGACAAAGCGCCCACGGTCTTTCAGGGCTTTGCGCCCGCAGCCAGTCAAGGCAGTAGTTGGTGACAAGAGTGGTGTAGTAGCCCTTCGGCGT
>RFVC01000145.1 GCA_009922595.1 Gammaproteobacteria bacterium
CTCATCACTCGGGCCCTGGGGTGGACAGGCCCTGACGCCGCACCTGGACCAGCTGGCAGCTGATGGCATGCGGCTCGACAACGTCTATGCCAACGTCGCCATGTGTGCCCCATTTCGGCAGGAGTTTTTCAGTGGCCGTTCCGCATGGCGAACCCGAGCCATGCCCAACCATGCACACTCCGTGGCTGGCACACGAAGTCTGCCGCACTTCCTACGGCCACTCGGCTATCAGGTGGGACTCCTTGGAAAAAAACATATCGGTCCTCGTGAATGCTATCCGTTTGATAACCTCGGCGATCTGCCCAAGACCAAAGATGGCAATGCCCAGGCAGTCACTGCGTCACGAACCTACATTCGCCAGGCAGCCCAGGAAGGCAAGCCCTTCTGTCTTGTCGTGGCGTCACATGATGGCCATGGTCCGTACACGACAGGCGACCGCAGCCAATACCCGACAGCAGCATTGAAACTGCCGGCTGATGCGATTGACACACCGGAGTACCGACGAGAACTACAGGCCCATCTTGCCGAGGTCACAAACCTTGATGCCCTTCTTGGGCAGTTACGAGCAGTGCTTGAAGAAGAGGGAGTTGCAAAGAATACGCTTGTGCTTTTTTGTTCGGAACAGGGCAATGCCCTGCCGTTTTCCAAGTGGACCTGCTTTGACGATGGCCTTGCCTCAGGCGTCGTCGTTTCCCTGCCAGGCGTGATTGCACCCGGTACAGAGTCTGAGGCCATGACCTGGATTGCAGACCTTGCCCCGACGCTATTGGCGATGGCCGGTGGCGATCCACGCGAAGAAACCTTCGACGGGAAAAGCCAGTGGCAGAACTGGACGGGTGGGGAGACCGTGGTGCATCAGTACGCCTTCAGTGCGTTTAGTAACTGCAACATCATTGACAATCGAAAGCGGATCTTCCCGATTCGCGCCGTGCGAGACCGGCGGTACTCGTTGATCTGGTCACCTAGGCATGCCGATGAAATCACCTCGAATACCACGCTCACGAGAGCGCTGAGCCGGCTCCAGCATCAGGGCTCCGGTAAACCGAAAAATCTTGCTGACTCGTGGGTAGCGAAGTGGCAGGCTGAAAAGTCAGAACGGCCTGAGCAGTCAGAAAGACTCGAGTTGCTGGTGCACCGTCTTCACCATCGTCCGGAATGGGCCCTTTACGATCGCCAGAATGATCCTGATGAGCTTGTCAATCTTGTGGAGCGTGCTGAACATCAACAAGAATATGCACGACTCAAGAAGGCGCTCGTGAACTGGTTGGCTGATTGGAAAGACAGCGATCCGGTCGCGACCGAAAAAAGTTTTCTCAAGCCAGCGGCCCACTGAGTCTTTGCAGGGACCGGCGAGCCCAAGGCTGTCTCGCTACCGCTTCTTCGCCTCCAGAGCAAAATCAATCGTATTCTCACCGGGCGATACGGTTGCAGTGAGTGTGCTGCGAGCGTGGTATTGAGCGGGAAGCATTTCCTTCACGACTCGGACCTCACCCGTTTCCTGATTCTCAAAGCGGTTCTCTGTTGTGATTTTCACCTCATGATCACCCACAACTGCCCCCCAGGCCTTCCCCTTGTAAGACAAGGAATAGACGCCCTCGGCATTTGTCCGGCCAAATGACGGCCGCCCTGCGGCTGGCTGAAATACAACCAATGCTTCAGGGAGCGGCTCGTCATTAAGCGTCACAAGGCCGGTGACCTTTCCGAATTCGATCCCGGCCGGCTTGTCATTGCACCCGGTAAATACTGCGATGGATAGTCCGACGCACGCAGCAACGTGGTAGCACGATACTTTCATTTGCAGAGGTTCTTTCTGCTTCGGAAGGGAGGGAGTCAAAAGCCAAAATTACCGGTTGATAACTTCTCCGCCGCCAACAGAAGTCATGTCTTTCAGAAGCTGTAAGCTCATATTTTCATTGGCGAAAAAGACTGCAGCGTCAGCCGTTGCAAATTGCGCCCCGCCAGGGTGAGTGCTTCGGAAGC
>RFVC01000146.1 GCA_009922595.1 Gammaproteobacteria bacterium
AAAAGTCGATTCCCTCAACAACCTTAGCCCCATAGACGAGCCGCCTGGGTAGACCAAGAGTTTTACGGGCATCCTGGCTTTGCCTGGACAGCCTGGCCAGGACTTCGGTCATGTTGGGCGCACATACAGCTTGGTTGTAGGCTGCATCAAGCGCTTGCTGGGAGAGAGATTGCCAATCCATAGTGACCTGAAGGGTACTACAGATCGGCAAGGGATTATCTAGCTGCTGGTGCTGAACTCGATCACTGAAAACTCTGTGCCTTCAGTGCCAATAAAGCGCAGGGAACATGCACCCCAGCTGGCAGGAACACGCCATTCCAGGCCGGCTTCGAAATTAAGACGGACGGTGCGCTCTGCGCACTGAATGTCCATATCTGATAGAAAGCCCTCAACGTTAGCCACGGTGAAAACGCGGTGCCTGGGATAGAACACCGCGTCGCTGTGCTCTACATGGTGACGGGACTGGATAGGTGCCCCATTACCCACCGAGTTATCAACCAGCGAGTCGATTTCTTCCAGGAACTCAGGGACACGCGAATTTACAGTCCTATAACGCTCGAGATCGTTTTTCATTGCCTGGATATGGCCCAGCCTGGCATATATCTGGACACCGGCCTGCAGGGCATCCTGCATCAGGTAAAGGTTAAGAACATTCATGGTTGGCTTGTCACCAAGGTCGCTGCCCTGGGTGGAATAACGCAGGCCACTGCGTAAATGCGGCGGTCTTTTTATTACCGGCGGCGTTGTGTTCTGTTCATTAAGGACGAGCGAGGTATTCACGTCGATGGTGCTGTAGATGTCCGCATCAATGAACTGGTTAACGCTGATGATATTAAAGGAATCAGTGAGCTTGGCGCTCTGATGACCGTAATTTCTGTGCTCACCCGGCAGGTACGCCATGGTAGCCCAACGTGTTGCCGCCGCAGCATTCTGGAGCTTATTCTGAATCAGATAGATTTCTGAGAGCCTAGTGTTAACGTACGCAAACTCGTAGAAGTAATTGGTGCCGTTTTTCAAGAGGTCCACGGCCTTTTCTTCAGCCTTGGCATAGTCTTGGTCATTAACAAGATCACATATCTTGCCGTAATCCTGTATCCGGACCAGTCAACCGGCTCGCCTTTCTCGATGGCCGGGGTAAAAGTAGCTGACTCGAGCGCTTCCACTGCAGCATCAACGAAGCGCTGCTCATAAAATCCGGCAACGGCCTGAAAGTTCTCGGCATGGCCCTCACTGTTAACAGTAAATTCGATCTCTACCAGAGCCTCACGGTCGTGCAGACCTGGAAACTCAATATCCAGTTCTGACTCGAGGCTTGGCCCCTGGATCTGTGCAAGTGCGCCCAGGGTAAAAAACGAACAAATAAGTAAAAAAGGTGTCAGGATTGATTTTTTCATGCCGTTCCTTGCAGTAGGGAAAAGTTGGTGCGGTAGTCTAATCGCAGGAAATCTATGGGTAAACAAAGTTTTAACTTACGAACACATACGAATCTGCGCTAGAGAGGGATTACTGCCACGTAAGCCATTCAACAAGGAGTGTTAACTGTGTATCGTTCAGGGTATCTTTTTTCAGCCTCAAGTTGCTGGTCAATCAGGAACAGGCAGCCCGGCCCACCCGAATACTTCTTCCAGCACTGCCCTTGCAGTTTCCGGCTGATCTTCACCAGGCAAATCCGTACCGGGCTCATAACCTGCCAGTGCCAGGCAGTAGCTTAGATGGCGATAGGAAGGCCTATAGCCCGCCAGCGTCTCCTCCGAAATAGTGACGGACTGTCCGGGGATTGCCGGCACCATCTCGTCTCGCCTGTATATGGCGCCGAAACTCATCAGTCCCCAGGCCCCCTCGCGTTTTTCAACCTTGTAGAGCATCAAGCAGTGGGCGGAGAGCGTCATTTCAATGCCGTCAATGGTTTCAGGGATATCTATGATGCCGCTCAGGGTCGCCACTGCGCGATCTTCGTTGAGGGTCACCAGGACAGGCCCG
>RFVC01000147.1 GCA_009922595.1 Gammaproteobacteria bacterium
GCGGAGAGGTTACGCAGCGGATTGCAAATCCGTGTAGACCGGTTCGATTCCGGTACCCGCCTCCAGAGCCCCCGATCTCTCAAAAATCTTAAATCATTGACGTTTTCCATCAACTTGGGAACAATGATGGGGCATAGTTTGGGAACAAAGCATGGCATCTCAGAGCCGTTATCCCATCACAAGATTGGTCCAGATACCTTCGAAGGGTAATAAATATTTCGTGCAGGTAACGAAACCGCCTGAGGTGTTTGCCATCACAGGTGGGAACAGAACTGAGCGCAGGTCAACGGGATCAGAGGACAAGCGCCACGCACAAAGATTGTGGCGCAGTATCGAACAAGAAATCTATGCGGACTGGGACAAGCTACTAGACCGTGATCCGTTCATTGAACTGCTAGAACTGCATTGGAAACCTGATCCTATTCATGGATTGGGTCCCGCAGAGTTCATCGAAAAGTGGGATGACGGAAGAGTTCTTGCCTGTATTCGTGTTTGTATGGCCCCCGATGGTTGGGACATGGGATTGGCTAATGAGCTTTTTCGCTATCTTGACTATCATGAGGCTCTCGACTTCCGCAGCCAGATAACGCCTGCGTCGGACCCCTACCCCGAAGCCATGCAGAACGAGAGGGCGCAGAAGGTTAGCGATTTTATCGACAAGCTTGATGGCGTTGCCGCCAAACCCAAAAAGACCAAGACCAAGACTTCGGAAGCCATTGTCAATCGTTCAGGTTGCCCAACGATCCTAGAGGTACTGCCAGAATATCTCAGGGATAGAAGTTGGGATAAGGTGACCAAGAAGGAACACGCTTACGCAGGGAACTATATCAAGTACTGTGTCGATATTATCGGCGACAAACCACTAGATCAGATCATCCCACGTGATGCCGCTAGGATCATGGAAACCTTGGCTGAGGACGGGTTGTCGAACAGCACGATCAAAAATTACAAACGGCACATTTCTAAACTGCTTGGCTGGGCCGTTATCAACTGTGTCAATGACCGGGTAAGCCCAGCCAAACCCTATATCTCTGCCAATCCTTTTCTGGGGATAAGCGCTAGTGCCTATGGTGACTCAAAGAGAAGTTGGCAGGCTCTGGGGGTTGATCAACTACATAAGCTATTTGAACTTCCCAAGCCCGACGATCACCAGTTGCTCCTTTCCATCCTGATCACAACGGGTATGAGGCTTGACGAAGCCGCCCTGTTGGATTGGTCACAGTACAAGATTGACCGTAATGGCTTGAGGTATTTTGATCTTTCACTTGGGGCTATCGTCAAGAACGATAGGTTCTCCGCAAGGACAGTCGCCATCCCCGACTGTTTGGTACTGCCAAAGGAAGGTGAAGGCCGACTTTTTGACTTCCCTGTAGACGCAGACGGCAAGTCGTCAAAGTTTGCCAGCCGAGCCGTTAGCCCATATTTCCGAGCCATCAGATATGATGACAATGATGATCGAAAAGTCTGTCATTCCCTTCGTCATAATTTGGCTGGCCTCATGGCAAATCTAACTGATCCTGTCCCTTCTAGTGAGCATATGGATTGGGTTACTGGTCACGGCATGGAAGGCACAAAAACTCAGTCTGAAAGAACCAAGACCTACGGCCAAGACATTGATGTTCGACTGAAATACGACATCGTAAACCGTGTCAAACATCCGTGGCTAAACTGTCCCTGACCGTCATCCCTCCTCGCTCTCCAAGGCCAACTCACCTGCCAAGTTGACCCCCTGAGCCACCTCAGTATAAGAACAAATCATGAACATCTGGCTTGGGAGAGAGTCGTGCCAAAGGGAAAGGTGGAACGTCTTATCCCGAAGCGGTTCCAAACAGTCAGCAACATGATCAAGGATGGCGTGAAAGTCCGTGCTCACTGTTCGACTTGTAACCTGACCTTGGTGGTAGACCTGCAGCTTCTACAGTCTCACCACGGCTCTGAGTTCAGCTTGATAGGGAAGCGTGGGAAGTGCAG
>RFVC01000148.1 GCA_009922595.1 Gammaproteobacteria bacterium
CTTTAAGAAAATTGAGTTGGTCCGAGTTCTCCAAGTCTGCCGCCGCTTTGTCAATCATGCAGCCCATGAAAGGTTGTACTTGCGGGCATAAGCATCTATGCCACCGTTGCGGCCGATGGCCTCCACTATCGACGACTCAAATTCCGACTCCCCGTCATACCAAGACAGTGGTAATTTAATTTTTCGTGGGCTGCCATGGACGCCAAGATAGCCTTTGTGGTGATAAAGGAGCCACACCCAACTCTGCATTTCTTCATGAGCCGCACGATTTTGCTTCAGGAAATTCTTTAACACTTTCCTTTTTCTTTTGTCCTTAAGGACAGCAAGTGCTTTCGGGGTTTCCTGGCCGGCTTTCTTATGGTTTTCGATATTCCTTCCTGCCTGGAGCCACCTCTGGTGCCATTCTTCCCTTTCGGGTGTACGTTCCCTGACAGATATAGGGTCAGGCTTTGCCCAAAGATTTTCCAAGATAGGATTCGCATCATCCCATCCCGCTCTCTCCTTGATCGCCTGCTGTTTTAATGCGTCTACCGCAGCGTTTATTTTGCGCTGGCCTTCTTCAGCATCCCGCTCCGCTTGGGTGATATAGGCGTCTGTGGGTAAATGCCCGCTATCATTGGCTGATTTTTTGCATCGCTCTTTTGTGAATGCGATGCAGACATCAGGGTTCGTAAACCATTCAGTGCCGCCACCGTCTACAGCGTGACGCTTCAGTGCCTTATGAATTTCACGCTCAACATACCTGACATTGTGGACATACTGTTGGTAATGAATAACAACCTTACCGGGTGAACCAGTCGATTTGCCCCACTGCTTGACCCGCTCTTCCACGGTCTGCTCAATTGTCAGGCCGATCTTTACTCTATCCGGCAATCCATCGTATCCAGCAGCATAAATGTAACCAGCGCTCATTTCCGAAACCTCCTTAGATTTGGAGGCTTCATTACAAATAGGTCAGGGAATCAGGGCGTAATCACTTCACGCCGATTGGTATTCAATACAGAAACATCGCAGTCAGTCGATGCCTCCTGAACTTAAGAGGCATAAAAAAAGACCCGGCCGAAGCCGGGTCTGTGGGTTATTGAGATGAGTTATTCGCAGACGAAGGTTTCAACTGGGGCGACAACATCAATGCCCTCACACTGGACGCCATTTTCCGCAGAGTACCAGGGGCTCTTAACAGAACCCGCAATCCCTCCCAGGGTCGCCTGTATATTTTGTGGATAGGCCGCCCCGCCTATTTGACCCCGACAACGCAGGCTCATATTTCGAATCACGCTGCAAGTCTGGCCGTTAGACGGCAATCTGATTAAATCCTTAGTAGTAGTACCAGCTACGCACTCCGACGTACCCCACGGACACTTTACCTCAGAAACAATCGTATCTAGCAGGGCAGGAGATATCCTTGAGCAGCCCTGCGGGAGCCATTTAACCGGCAGATCAAATCGTTTGCTGCGGGGTTCTCCACTGCAAACAAACTTACTTTGCTCCGGATCAAGCTCACAAATATGCCAGTCGACCTTCACTGGCCATTGCGGTTCAAACCCTGTACATTGCTCTTGAATTACAGCAATACAGTCGTTCTTATCTTTGTCATAGGTGTACCCGACAGGACAAGTACAGTTTGGATACGTTCCAGATGCATCCGATGGACACTGATTAGGCTCACCCGGCCCCGTATCTTTGTCCTTCACGCAGTCATTCTTCTTGCTGTCATAGGTATATCCAACAGGACAAGAACAGTTCGGATATTCACCGGACGCATCTAGAGGGCACTTGCCTGGCGGCTCTGGACCAGGATCAGGAGTCTGACCGGAACATCCTTTCGCTGAGTCTGGATGTGTGATGGTGTGTTTGTACCCGCCTACCTTGTCTCCCAAGGCAGCGCCTAGTTCACTGAAGTCATAGGCGACTGGCCGTGGGCCATCCGGCAATTTAGGGTCACAGGGAA
>RFVC01000149.1 GCA_009922595.1 Gammaproteobacteria bacterium
CCTGACAGTGGGCAGCGTGTAAAACAGCTCTAGACTGCTGTCTCCCCATGCCAGTCTGGTATGAATACCGGAGAAAGCATTGATGGTGCTACGATAGCGATTGCGTGCTGCCAGACGTCTGGCACCCTGATCCATGGTAAATCGACCAATTTTGAAGAAGCCCTCATCGTCTTCGCTGAACACACCTTGCAGGGGAACGGTCAAATTAAGCTGCAATATATCCAGGGGATTAGTGATGGTGCCATCGAGAGGTGTACCGCTATCACTAAAGTAGGTGCGCATATCTGCCAGTTCTGCCGTAAGGGAGAACCTCTCGAATGCAGCTTCTAGCTTTAACAGGTGTCGCCATTCCAGCGCCTGGTCACTGCCATCAAGACCGGCACGAAACTGTCCCTCCAGATTCTGCATTCTGGTTTGTTGTTCAAAGTCAAAGCTCAGCCAGTCTGGCAGACCTGAGTCCGATTGTGCCTGGGCGCATGAAACGAAAACAGCAAACAGACAACTTGTGATTGCAGCAATGCGGGAAAACCAACGGAAACCAGTCCGGAGAGCAGTCCGGGCTGGTTGCATAAGGATTGAATCTTGTTTTATGCGATTTAAAAGCTTTGGTTCAGTAGTCAAAACAAGTCTAGAGTATAAAAGCTCAGTCTAAAGCGCCAGTCAGAGAATGTAAAAAATCTGTCCGAATTAATAACGGAACGTATAGGTAAACCGCAAAGACAAATCTGTTGCGGTCGCAGAAAAATTATTGTCCTTATCGATATCCTGGGCACCATAATTAAAAACCAGGAATCCCTGTTGGCCCTGTGCCGGACTCCAGCTCAGCCGACTATTCAATCCCATATTTTCCGATACGTTGTCGTACTGCAGGAAATTGGACCAGGACCAGGTTGAATTAAATGCGATATTGGCCTGCATGCCGATCAATCGAACCTTGAAATCCCCGGCAGGCAGCTTGATAGAGTTTTCATTGTAATTCAAACCCAGTTCCAAGCGCCTATTTGGTCTCCAGGTAGTGTTAACTCCGGCCTGAATACGATCACCATTATAGTACTCTCCTAACTGGATACTCATGCTGCCAGACAGCTTGCGCTGACCGGCAGAGTTGGGAAATATATACCATTGGTAAAACTCGTATTCTCCCGCCGGAATGACAACCGAGCGACTGCCATCCGAGGCTCTGAAAATGGTGAAATCATTCAGAAGCACTTCCCGGGTTCTGGCTATCTTGCTGAAGATTCTGTCGTTATTTTGATTAAACAGCGCTATTCGTACCGACATTTCTTCTGAACTCACTCTGCCGGTATCCAAACGTTCAGCCCGATAACTGTCCATGCCGAAATAGGCATTACGTATCAGACTGTCGCTGTCAAACCAACGGGTATATCCGCCATCAATGGCCAGATCCTGTATCCCGGTGCGATTGACAAATCCTACTGCTGGTCGAAAATTCTCTTCAATACGGCTGTATACGGCAGCACCACGCCAACCAATATTATTGGGAGAGCTCAGGCTAAAACTGTAAGCCAAGTCATCGCCGTTGATGCCTTCAGTATCCGTTTTCTGTACCCAGGCTGTGCTTTGAATGGTTTTATTATCTCCAACCTGGGAATTACGATATCGAAAATCTGCACCAAGCAATGTGCTGTCCAGGTTTGATTGCGGTGCACCATCGGTCACAATGACGCCTACCTGTGACTCAGACAAAACATTTCTTACAGCACGGCCGACGAAAATGTCAGTAGCTTCAATGCCATTAACAGGGTCTTCATCCTGGGAAATCACCAGGGATCCAACATTGAAATTTGCGATGCGCCCGCTCAGTTTTCCCCCGATTTGAAGATCAACTGGTGCGCCGCTGGCACTCAACCCTATCCGCCGGGAAAAGAAAGGTCTGGCATTTTGCTGATCAGCGCCTTG
>RFVC01000150.1 GCA_009922595.1 Gammaproteobacteria bacterium
TTAAAGACGTCGAAGGTGCCCGCAACAGCCCTGCCACGATCGGCAAATGCTGTATTCAGTTCACCCGGATGCCCCTCGATTACACCGGCAGCTTTCTGTGCAGCAAAATGTGCTGGGGACATAACGATCCCGACGTTGTCCTGCTCATGACGACGGAAGCCCACTGTTACATCCCAAGCGCTATTGATGTAGTACGTGAGCTCACCGAAGAATGCATTGCCGTCCTGTGTCTGACCATTGAGGCGGTCTGATGCGTTACTTGCAGAACCAGGGCCGGCAAAAGCGTGTGGCCATCCCCAGCCGGCTGCAAAGGGAGCGCCAATAATGTTGCCTAGCCAGCCGCAAGGCTGCGGCCATACATCGCCAGGGAAAGTGAGGCCGCGATCAGACGGCTTATCATTACATTCCGGATGCGCCAGCACATCAGCCCAGTTAAGGGACTGCACTGTGCCGTTATCGTCAGACGCAAAGGTCCAGTCTGCAGAGCCCCACTCTACGCCGCGGTTACGATTTTCCTGCTCCCAAGAATAGTAGCCTACAACATAGTCTACCTTGTCATTAAACAAAGTACCCGTCAGCTGTAACTCATGACTATCTAGGTCCAGCTTGGTTACGTTGTAGTTGACGAAAAAGTTGTACTCAGAGCCACCCCAGTCATTGTATACGCCGGCATCATTAATGGTCCTGCCATACATATACTTAAGGTGATGGTTTTCATTAATATCCCAGTCACCATGGAAAGTAGTCTGGGTCAGGAACTGCTCGTTTGGAACGCTGGAGGAAAGACGACTCTCGTAACGCCCTAGCATTCCACCCGGATAACCAGCCTGAGCGTATTTAGGGTTAAACTTGCCGCCACTGGCTATATCTACAGCCCTTGCTATACCCATCTGGAAGCCCTGGACATTGGCAACGTTGTAGTCGATACGCGACTGCACACGAGCCTGCTGACCGACCTGGTCATCTTCCTGATGAATCAATCGGAAGCTCAAGGAATCAGTTGGAGTCCAAAGGATGTCACCGCGGAATACCGCGCTATCCTGCCAGCCGGCATTGATACCAGTTGTCAATGACTTAACCCAGCCGTCCTGATCGTAGCTGCCTACTGTCCACTTGGTACGCAGGTTATCACCCAGAGGTATATCGGCGGACAACATCAGGTCGCGGCGGTCCAGGTTGCCGGCACCGACGCTCATGTTCACACCAAATTCTTCGGCCGGCAGCCTTGAATGCATGTGTATAGATCCGCCGGTTGAGTCACGACCGTAGAGTGTTCCCTGTGGGCCACGCAGAACTTCTACACGGTCTAGCTCTACGAAGTCACGAGTCAAAAGGCCATTGCTGGAAACCTGCCAGATACCATCAATGTAGACACCTACATTCGGAATACCGCGCATGTAGAAGGAACCTGATGTAGTACCACCATTTCCGCCCGCAATGAGAACGTTTGGAACGACACCTGTCAGATCTTCCAGGTTTTCAATGTTTTGATTCTGAAGGCTCTCGCCAGTCAGCGCCGTGACGGCCAGGGGTACATCCTGCACGTCAGTTTCACGACGGGTTGCCGTGATGATGATTTCTTCGAGGGCCGATTCACCCTGAGCTATAGCAGACTCAGCGACAAAACCAGCCTGAGACGCCAGTGCAGCAAGCATGGCCACTTTCATTTTGGTAAGTTTCATGGATTTCCCTTTTTTTGGTGTTAAAGCAAACAAAAACTAGTACTAATTTATGTATGTGGTTTATGAAGCCAACGTTTATCGAGCGTTATTTATCTTAAATTTGAGATAGCAAGCCACAAAATAACGTGACACCGTACACAAATAGTGCACAAAAATCAACCCCATCCCGCCGTCATTTGTATGCGCAAAATCCTTGATTTGATTAGGTATTTTACTAATTAATTTGAAGTATTGCTG
>RFVC01000016.1 GCA_009922595.1 Gammaproteobacteria bacterium
TGAGGCAGCGCTCGGTCGTAAAATCGGCAACCGTGCTGCACTGGCAGGCGGCATTGTTGCCACCCTGCCTGACCTGGACTCTTTCATTCCCTATGATGATGCAGTAGCCACGTTCACCTATCACCGCTCCGCGACTCATTCCTTGTTTGTCCTGGCAGCAGCATCCCCGCTAATCACTTGGCTGGCTTTAAAACTGCAGCCTAAATTTCGTGAATTCAGAAAAGAAACATTTCAGTTAGTTTTCCTCGCCCTTTTTACACATCCCCTGCTAGATGCATTTACCGTTTACGGTACCCAATTATTCTGGCCAATCACCAACTACCCGGTAAGCGGCTCCACCATCTTTATTGTCGATCCGCTATACACCATATGGCTGCTGATTGGCTGTATCTCCGCCATGTTAATCAGCCGGGATAAGATTACAGGGCACCGCCTGAACTATGCCGGGCTAGCACTAAGCTCTATTTACCTGTCCTGGACAGTGGCAGCTAAATTGATCGTGGACAATCGTGCAGAACAGCTCCTGAATGATGAGAACATTGCCTTTGATCAGCTTATGTCGACGCCCGCCCCCTTCACCAGCTTTACTTGGCGCCTTATCGGCAAGAACCGCGAGGGCTATTTTGACGCTTTTATAGATGTGTTCGGCGAGGATCAGCCAGTAATTATCAACCAGCGCCCCAGCGAAGAGCATTTATTGGTCGGCCTGCGAGATCACTGGCCAGTCACCCGACTACTCGACTTTACCCATGGCTATTACAGCGTATCTAGGCGCGGCGATGACATTCTCATTACTGACCTACGAATGGGCCTTGAAAGTAACTACGTTTTTGTATTTAAGGTTGCCAAATATGAGCAAGGCTTCATACAACCTGTCACAAGTGTTTTGGCGCCGTAACCACCCAGCTCCCATAGAGACATATCTGAGCATTGTGAAATGATTATGACTTTTTACTAGGGGTAATTTATTTTCTGCCTCCAGACTGGTCAATCCCTTACGCTCTCTATTTGAATCACCAACCCCAAGGCATAAGCATTTGACACGTATACACTTAAACTTGATGCAGCCATATCAAATACAGGCAAATCTTTAACAAAACAAGAACATGGATTCCCATCTAAAATCTAGCTCACTAATGAGGATATTTTTATTTTATTACTGAACAAGCAAAAACAGCTCAAGGAAATCTTTCTGACACAAGCCCGTTACTGCGATGAACTTGGCTCCTCGTTTATGTCCCGGTTATGCCGCCTATTTTCAGAGCATTTATTTGAGGACGATGCCGTCTCAACCTACCTTTTAAAAATAGAGAGGCCGGACTCTTTCTGGAGCCATGCACTCGCCTTACGTGTTGCCGGCGCGTTGCACGCGCTCGTACTATCAGATAAGTGCAAAGTTTTGAAGTCAGTTTATCCTCCCTATCATTCAGGTGTTACAGACGATGCTATTTGGAAAGCAGTCAGTCACGCCATGCAGACCCATGCCGATTTCTTTATTCCTTATTTGAATAGCGCCCCGCAAACCAACGAAGTGCGACGCTCCTCGGTCCTGCTACCCGGTTTTCTTACAATCGCTGAGAAGACCGGTCTTCCCCTGACTTTGTCTGAACTGGGCGCCAGCGCGGGCATCAACCTGTGCTGGGACTGTTTCGGCTATAAGCTTGACAGCACCGAGTGGGGAAATGCAGATAGCGGGGTCTTCATGGCCCCCGAGTGGAAGGGTGCACCGCCTCCACAGGCGAGAGAAATCCTGATTTTAGATCGGGGTGCATGCGACCTTGCCCCGGTGGATTATCAAAACGCAGAGGAAAAACTTCATCTGCTTTCCTACATCTGGGCCGACCAGGAAGACCGTTTCGAGCGTACTGAGAATGCCTTATCTATCCTGACAGAAAATAAATACACGGTAGACAAGGCTGATATTTCACACTGGTTGCCAGACCGACTGGCGATGAAATGGCAAGGCTCTGCTCACGTCATTTATCACACTATTGCCTGGCAATACCAGGGTGAAACCGCCTGCAGGGCCAACCAAGCCCTGATAGAAGAAGCCGGCAGCAAAGCCAGCACGGAGGCGCCACTGGCATGGCTCAGGTTTGAACCGGATGGACAGGATCCAGGAGCTGCGATCACGCTCACCCTCTGGCCTGACGGCACTGAACATGCCCTCGGTCGGGCGGATTACCATGGCCGCTGGATTCACTGGATTGGACTGGATTCCTGAAGGAGTAACCATGCTTTACCCTATGTTCGCAATGGTTGTACTTACACTAGGCATTGGCATCATTACCATCACTACGCGCTTCAGAAGCGTCAAAAATAAAGAGATCAGCCCACGATATTACCTGACCATGACAACCCAGAAAGGTGAAGTCGTGCCGGACTTCGTTCACAGGACCACTAGGGCGCTAAACAACCAGTTTGAACTCCCGATGCTTTTTTACGTGGCCGGCACACTGGCAATCGTCATGCAGGTTGAGTCAACGGTTGCTATTGCGACAGCCTGGTTCTTCGTGGCAAGCAGAGTTTTACATGCAATTATCTACCTGACCTACAACAACCTCACGCATAGGTTGCTAATATTCTGGGTAGGCATCATAGCGGTAGTAGAACTCTGGATATTGTTACTGGCTGCTTAAGACTGGGGAAAGGTTACAAGCGGAATTTTTAATTTTCTGTTTTCTCAATCTGAAAAACAGTGATCTCCTCTTTATCAATACGCCACTTGATGTTGATATCAAAGAGTTCCATTCCGTAAGTTTTTTCATCCTTCGGCTTTTTGCGCCAAGCGGGCCTCGGATCCTGCTTCAGCACCCCTGTGATTAACTCGCGAAGCTCAGGATACTCAGCAAGGACACTGGTCAGGAACTGCTCTGCGTCCGGGGTAAAGATTACGCTGTAGTTTTCGCCCGGCACTGCTTCGGCATACCCGGCCGCGGCATCTTCAATACAATCTGCATAGGGCAGGTACGGCTTGATGTCAATTATTGGCGTCTCGTCAAGCAGGTCTATTCCTCCAACCCGAAGGATCAATTCACCTCCCTGCTGGAACCATCCCCTGTTGGTGACTACAGACAAGCCAATCCCGTTCGGCCTGAACGTGGAGCGACTGGCAAAAACACCCACTTTTTTCCTACCACCCAGTCGTGGTGGCTGCACTGTCGGCGCCCATCCTTTTTCAGCTGTTTCATGAAATTGGAACAGGATCCAGAGGTGAGAGAACTGCTCTATTTCACGCAGGCAATTAGGGTTGGCACACGACTCAGCAAAAATGATCTCGCCCACGGCTTCGCCAACAAGACCCGGCTGCCTTGGGATAGCAAATTTTTGCTTGTAAGGAGAGCGTACATAACCAACTGGTGATATTTGCATAAGTGATATTGGTGCATCTGCGACTGACCCCGACAAGCCATAGTGCAGCGCCAGGATGCCATGGAATTCCTGGCCAAGCCCTTTTCACCAAGGGACCATGTGGTCAGACTGAATCAAAAGACTACGGTCACTAAAAAAGATAACGATTTCGTTTGATTACCTGCCTGGCAAAGGCCAGATCATGTTGCCGTCTTCATCAAGATAGCCCAACGCTTCAAGCTTCCTGACTGTTTGCAAGCCTGAACGCTGAGGAGAAGAGCCGTTCAGGTTGGCAGCAGGCGTGATTCCCAGCGCATCAAACGTGCCATCGGCAATATCAATCATGTCTGTAAATCGAAGATTGGATTTCAGAGGGCCGTCATTAATCTGAATGGCTCGGGGCCATAAATGGTTGATGCCACGCACGTGTCGCCAGGTCAGAAGATGCAGTGTGTCACCAACCTGGAATTCTTCTTTTTCAAACCCATAGGCAATCATGATGGCTATTGGATGACTGTTCATTACCCAGGTGCTGCCAATTTCAGACTCGGGTAATTCTCCCCCTGTGACTTCAAGATCAACCTGTATATGCGGGTTGGCCCAACGAATATCGGTGATGACACCTTCCACAGTGATAAAATCTGAACCAAATGCTCCGTATTCCGCCTGGGTGTTATGGTGTGCTGTAACTTGCGCGCTGACCAGCAAGATGAGGCTAATTATCAAACCCGCTTTTTTCATTTTTATTTTCCTTTACTGAGTCCCGGTGTAACCGCCTTCCAGAAACAGACGTGCATTTCTTGTAGAACATGGTACCTCGATTAAGTCCCTGTCCGGCATCTTGGACAGGTAATAGTCAAAGGTGACCGGTTCGGACAGGTATACAGGATCTGTAAGCGTCATTTCTACCTCTAGCGCCAAGCCATCGTTGCCCAGCCTGAATTTCTCCACTAGGTGCTTCTGATTGCTTGAATCAACCCCTGTGTGTGAACCCCATCTATTCTCAGCGAAGTTCCGGGTTTCAATGACTAGCGTATCACCCTCGAATCTTCCCTTAGAGTAACCCCAGGGTGAAGCCTCACCGGGTTCGCCGCTGCCATTAAGATGAATAATCCTGGCGCTATGCCTGAGTTCATACTCAAACATTAAAGTGTTGTTATCAGGCCGGCTAATTTTGATCGGGTAAGGCAGCAGCGTCGCCTTGGGCGGCCCCTGCTCCATGCACTCGAGCATCGGGTTCTGGTTTTCATTGAAGTTATCCACCAGCGCCTGACCCACAGCAGTGTAGGGCCAGTCTGCAGGAGGAAAGTAGTGAGGTCTTGCCCCGCGTAAATCCCGAACCCAGAGACCTGTGAAATCGGTCGAAGGCAAAATTAGCTCTTCCCGCTTTTCAGTGGTAAAACGGACGCCATCTCCCCTTTCTGCCCAGGTCAAGCCAGAATAGTAACGTTGCGGATTTCTGTCGGCGGGGCCTTCCCACGTGATCCTGTCCCCTTCTGAGAACGTACCTTTATCCCAACCTCTTGCCAGCATGCCAGGCGGGTGTAGTAGTTCAATACTGTATTCAACGATGTCCCCTGCTGGGTTCGGGGCCATGACTTTCAGAAAAACATGTGGGTTGGTCCAGCTGTATTCGCTCACGATCCCAGTATGCTGCTGAATTTTATTGCGGTCGATATTGGCATGAGAATGATGCGCTATGGCAGCTGCATGCCATAACAGGAAGATCGGACCGAGAACGCCCATTAAAATCACTTTCTGGCTTCTGCTCATAGCTCCCCCTATGCCGGTATACCGGAGGTCAGTTCGATCCCAACATATAGAATGATGCTAACACAGGGATTTTGAACGAGTAAACCAATGGATTTACGGGCTAGTGTCGAGTATGCTTCGCGCCTTTTGAGCACGCAGAATAGGTACTTATGACAGCTCAAGTCTGTTTTACAATGGATAATCTTGGCGATGCCGCCGACCTGGGTAGGGGAGTTATCAGCCAACCAAGACCGCCTGGAGAGCGTCCCGCCCTGGAGCAGGGTTTCCCGGCACTGCTAGATCTGTACCGTCGTTTCAATATTACTATCACACATTTTCTCGAAGGATGGGCAGCCGAAACCTATCCCGAATATATTGCCATGGACCTCAAGGATGGGCACCGCCTAGGTATGCATGGCTGGCAGCATGAACTCTGGTCCTCTCTCGAATACAACAAGGCACAGGATATTGCCTCCATGGCCACCGAGGCGATACGGAAAAACGGCGTTGAGCCAAAAGCCTTCAGGGCGCCGGGGGGTAAAAGAACCCGTTTTACCAGTGAGATCATTACCGACCTGGGTTACACCATTGATTCCAGCCTCTGTCCCTCAGGACAGGATGGCGGTGAAATATGCCAGCTCACCCGAACACTCTGGTCTGCCCCATGGGAATGGGTCGGCGTGGATGCCAGTCACTGGCTATGGCAGAAAAAAGAAAATGACGGCGTGGAGCATGCCTGGCGCCAGGCCCTGGATGCAGCTGCAGAGCAGAGCAAGTATTTTCTTTTCATCTGGCACCCCCATGTTATGGGCATCGATAAAGGCCGGCTGCAAATCGGGGAAAAAATCCTGGACTATGTCTGCAATAGCGATCAATTCGAACTGGTCACGCTAGAAAACCTGGTAGGCCAGCACAGGAAAGACTGAACTGTACTTTGTATAATTGGCCAAATTAAGCGCTAATTCTTGCGGGCAATCCTGTTTGGTCAGAAAAATTCTGAAAATCTGCTTTTTCTCCTCACTCTTGGTCATACTGACAGTAATCGCCCTGCTCGCCGTTTCACCCTTCTACATATACAGCGTCTTCAACCAGGAAACTCCTGTGGCCAGGCTTCATTTCAGCCAGCAGGGTGAAATGGAGTACCTTGCTACTGTCACTACTGGTAATTTCTGCAAAGGGCAAACCTATTCCCTTTCGGGCGACCAGTTCCAGCTGGATGCCGGTTTTACGAAGTGGATAGGTGCCGCTGTAATCCTCGGATTCGAACCCCGCTATCGTCTTGACCGCCTTTCAGGCCGGTACAGTGATATACAGCAACAGAATTCACGGCAAACTATTTCTCACGACCTTGCACCTGACCTGCTTTTCGATTTTTTTGATGAGATTGAAAACAGCGGGGATGAGCCCTGGCTGGTGGACACAACATTCGGTTCCTCGGTTTACCGGGATATTGACCCCCTGCTGTCCTATACCGTTTACGCTACTGAAGACAGCCTCATTATCAGGACTGAACCCATTGTCAGCTACTCTGAAAGCGGCAATCTGGTGATTGATGTCTCGCAGGGTTGTGCAGAAAGTCGTTCCAGTTTCAAGGACCTCCTTTTACGAGTTAACCCTGGTTAGTTCTATCTGGTATTCTTTGACCAATGCTCATAAAACCTGAACAACTCCCTTCCAAGCTGCAAGCCAATTTACCGCCGGTTATCTGGATAAGCGGTGATGAAACACTGCTGGTCCAAGAGGCCTGTGACCTAGTCAGAAAAATCGCCCGTGATCAGAGTTTCACAGAGCGTGAGGTTTACGATGCTGGCAAACAGTTTGACTGGAATATCCTTCTGCAGGCTGCCAACAGTCTCTCTCTGTTTTCCGAAAGCAAAATTATCGACCTTCGCCTGCATTCCCCGAAACTCGATAACGACGGCAAAAGTGCACTGCAGCAGTATGCTGCGGATCCCGGCGAAGATAATCTCTTGCTGATCACCAGCGGAAAGATAGAAAAAGCCACCCTCACCACTAAGTGGTTCAAGGCCATTGAATCGCAGGGTGTGGTGGTACAGGTCTGGCCAATCAACTCTCAGCAATTGCCCAACTGGGTTGGACAACGATTAAAGAAGACCGGATTGAATGCCGACCAGGATGCCGTGAATATTATCTGCGCTCGCGTGGAAGGCAACCTGCTGGCAGCCGCACAGGAAATCGACAAGCTCGCCATACTGGCAGGCGACCGCGACCTGACACCGGAAATTGTCTCAAGGGTGGTGGCTGACAATGCCCGCTTTAATGTTTTTGCTCTTACGGATGCCAGCTTGGCCGGGCAATCTGCCAAAGCCCTGAGTATTCTCAATCACCTGCGCTTAGAGGGCGATGACCCTTTGAAGATCCTGTTTTTCCTTACCCGCGAAATCCGCACTTTACTGAGGATGCAGGACAGTATTCGCAGGGGGCAGAACATCAACGGCGTCATGCAGTCAGAGCGCGTCTGGCAGAATCGCACGGCAATCGTCGGGCATGCACTTCGCAGTCACAGCAAAGACAGTCTCGAAGCACTTCTGGTAAAAGCGCGCCGGGTGGACCAATCAATAAAAGGTATTCTTAAATTGAAACCCTGGGATGAAATAACGGATATAGTACTTGGCCTTGCTTGTACGCCGGCTCTCGCCTCGGCCTGAGGGTGAGAACTACTGATCAGGAGGGCAATGCCGCCAGAATACCCCCGTCAGCAAGGAAGCTGCTGCCGGTAGAGTAAGTGGAATCGTCGGAGGCAAGGAACAGGGCTAGCCGGGCAATCTCATCCGCTTTTGCATAGCGTTTCATTGGCACGGTTGAAGCAATTGCGGCCTGAAACTGTTCCGGTGCATCAGGCACAACTTCTTCATGTATGGCGGCCATCATCGGCGTCTCCACGTATCCAGGATGAATAGCATTGACGCGCACACCATGTTCGGCAAGCTCAAGCGCCGCCCCTTTCATCATGCCTACGACGGCATGTTTGCTGGTGGTATAGCCTGTCGTACCTGCCAGTGCTGATAGTCCCTGGATTGAGGAGGTGAGAATAATACTGCCTGATTGCTGTGCTTTCATCGTAGGAATCACCGCACGCATCCCCAACCACACTCCTTTCAGATTAATATCAAGCACCTGCTCAAAGACATCGACAGGGTAATCCTCAATGGGCGCATTGGTGCCTGGGATACCGGCATTGAGCACGGCAATATCAATTCCTTTAAATTTATCCAGGCAGTTTGTGACAGCACTTTCCAGGTCTTCCTGGCTGGAAACATCAGCTATGAAGGCAACCACTTTTGCATTATCAATCTCCGATGCCAGTGCTGACAGACGCTCCTCATCCCTGTCTACAAGCATTACCGCAACGCCTTCAGCGACAAAAAGACGAGCTATTGCCTCACCAATACCGCTGGCAGCCCCTGTTATCAGCGCTACCTTGTTATCAAGTTTTTTCATGAGGGTTGCCGCAGAAAAAGCATATTAAAGAGAGGACTGCTGGTCGGCGTGATAGGACGATCTGACCATAGGGCCACTGGCAACATGGTGAAAGCCCATTTCTTCACCAATGCGGGCATACTCGTCAAATTCATCCGGATGAACAAAGCGGTCGACCGGCAAGTGATTTCGCGAAGGCTGCAGGTACTGCCCGATAGTGACCATATCCACGTTGTTTGCATACATATCTTTCATGACCTGGATTACTTCCTCACGGGTTTCACCAACACCTACCATGATGCCGGACTTCGTTAGCACTTCGGGGGCCATGGCTTTATATTTCTTAAGCAGGTCCAGGGACCACTTGTAGTCCGATCCAGGTCTTACCTCTCTGTACAAGCGCGGAACAGTTTCAAGGTTGTGGTTGAAAACATCGGGCCGGGTTTTATTTAGGATATTAATGGCAATATCTCCCCTGCCCCGGAAATCGGGGACGAGTATCTCAAGTTTGATGCCGGGATTTAGCTTTCGGGTTTCCTCGATACAGCGGGCAAAATGATCAGCACCGCCATCCCTAAGATCATCCCGGTCAACCGAGGTAACAACTACGTATCTCAATTCCATCTCGGCAATGGCCTCTGCCAGTTCACGCGGCTCATTTTCCATCAGGGCATTGGGTCTGCCATGGGCAACATCGCAGAAGGGGCAACGACGAGTACAAATATCGCCCATAATCATGAAGGTAGCTGTACCACCACTAAAGCATTCACCAAGGTTGGGACAGGTCGCTTCTTCACACACTGAACTTAGCTTGTGCTTCCTGAGGATTGAGCGGATTCTTTCGACTTTTTCTTTATTGCCAAAAGTGGCTCTTATCCAGTCAGGCTTTTTGGGGAGTTCTGTGGTTGGAATAATCTTTACTGGTATACGCGCCACTTTTTCAGCGCCGCGAAGTTTTTCGCCCTGGACGACAGGTTTAATAGTTTGTTCAGTCATGTTTATTTCCTGCAGCGGGCAAATTATAGCAGAGGGCGGCTAAGGATTGACTGCAGCCTGGCTTGCACATCTTTAAAGAGGTTTTCCTGGGGCTCTTCGAGAAGTTCGCGCAACTGCGTGACGCTCATTCCCGGATAACCGCAAGGGTTAATATATGAAAAAGGTTCCAGATCCATGTCCACATTCAGACTAAGGCCGTGGTAGGAGCAGCCCTGCTTGATGCGCAGTCCAAGGGCCGCAATTTTTTTCTCTTCTACATAGACACCTGGTGCGCCCTTACGGGTAGCGGCGACAATACCATAGCCATCAAGCAGCTCGATAATACTATTTTCAATCAGGTCCACCAGTTGCCTGATACCGATTTTTCGTCTTTTGATATCAACAAGCAGGTAGGCCACCAATTGTCCGGGGCCATGGTAAGTCACCTGCCCGCCCCTGTCGGTATTCACAACGGGAATCTGGTGGGGATTGAGAATATGTTCAGGTTTTCCGGCCTGCCCAAGGGTGAAAACCGGGTTGTGCTGGAGAAACCAGCATTCATCTTCCTGATTTTCATCCCTGCCAAGGGTGAAGGCGTTCATAGCTGACCAGGTAGACTCGTAATCAACGGTTCCGAGGTCTTCAAAAGTCAGCGGTTGATTAACAGGGGTCACGGTGAGGACGGAGGGTTGGCTACAACACCATGGCTACACGGCCGCTGGCCTTGAGGTCATCAAAAATGTTTTGCAGCTGCTCTACCCCCTTCGCCAGGATAGTGACGTTTACAGCCAGGTACCGGCCATGCCGGCTAGGGCGAAAACTAATGTCCTCGTCATTCAATTCAGGCGCATGCAGGCGAATGATTTCGATGATGGCTTCACTGAAACCGTCTTCATCAAGGCCCATGATCTTGATCGGGTATCGACAGGGAAACTCGATTTGGACTGATTCTTTTTCCATGAGTGTTGGGTATTACGGAGTTACAAATTACCCGTATCAAGAAAACAGGCTTAGGAAGAACAGGTGCAGGAAATCCATAAGACGCTTGATAAAACTCCCTCTTTCCACATCTTCCATGGCGACAACGGGGCCGTCATAATAAACCATCTCACCAAGTTTGATAGTGACATTACCAAGGACCTGGCCGGCCGCTATGGGGGCTCGCAGTGTCTCGTTAATCACCAGTTCCGTTTCAAGGTTGTCTTCCTGACCACGGGGAATAGTGACATTGACCCCTTCATCTATACCAATATCGACCGCATTGGTCTTGCCTGACCAGACCCTGTCAGTAGAAAGCACCTGTCTGTCCTCAAAGAGCTGATGGGTCTTATAGAATCGAAAACCGTAGGTAAGCAGCTTCTGAGTCTCGATTGCCCTGGCATCGGTACTATTAGTCCCCATTACGACAGTAATCAGGCGCATATCATCGCGCGTGGCTGATGCCACCAAGCAGTAGCCTGCTTCCTCGGTATAGCCGGTCTTTATACCGTCAACATTACGGTCGCGGAAAAGCAGGCTGTTGCGGTTAGGCTGGCGAATATCGTTGTAGGTAAATTCTCTTTCTGCATACATGGCATAGTGATCGGGAAACCTTTCGATCAGGGCTACCGACAGCGTGGCCAGATCACGTGCGGACATGGTGTGCTGGGCTTGAGGCAATCCCGACGCGTTAAGAAAGTAGCTGTTACTTAGGTCAAGAAGCTCGGCATGCTGGTTCATCATGTCGGCGAAGGCATCTTCACTGCCGGCAATATGCTCGGCAATAGCTACGCTGGCGTCATTACCCGACTGGATAATCATACCGCGCAGCAGGTCCTCAAACCTGACCTGGGTTCCTTCCTGGATAAACATCTTCGAGCCTTCCATTTGCCAGGCCTTGACGCTGACATTGACCATGTCCTCCAGAGTGACAGTGCCCTGCTTCACTTCGTTGGCAGCTACGTAGGAAGTCATGATTTTGGTCAGGCTTGCCGGCGGCAGTGGAATATCGGCATTGTTTTCCACCAGTATCTCACCGGTCGTCGCATCCACGAGGATGTAGCTGGTGGCTGCTATCTGTGGGGGCCTTGGAATAATGGCCTGCTGCGCCATCACCTGGGCGCACAGCAACACGCCGATCAGGGCGATCACTCCGCTTAGCGGCCATTTTCCTGGTCTTGTCATGGTAGAAGGTTGTTTTGTTCTAAACATGGGTATGGTCTTTCCTCTCGTATTCTTGCCTATCAGTTTTTACCTATTGTCTGACCCTGAATGGCGTGCCAAGTCCGGCATCTATTATTATGTTGATCAATCTCTGGAGGTCTATTGTCTCATTTACGGGACCCAGGCGCACTCTATGCAGATAGCTGCCTGACTGCACATCCTCATCACTGCGAATGAATGCCGGCAGTGAAGTGTAGGCGGTTAACTGGGCAAGAAGTTTCCTGGCACTTTCAAGATTACTGAAAGCTGCAACCTGCAGGTATTCCTGCCCAGCGCCTTCCTCGATGAGTGCACGTTCCTGGATAAACTGTTCCTGCATAGCGTCAAAATCGGATGATTCCGTCAGCGATGCGGGGGTTTCCGGTGGCAGCGAACGGATTCTTAGTCTTGCAGTGCCCTTGTCGGCATAACCAAGATAAGCCGCTGCAGCATAGGATAAATCCACTATCCTGTCCTCATGAAAAGGCCCGCGGTCATTCACTCTCACGACGAGTTGTTTTCCATTATCCAGGTTCGTGACTTCCAGAAACCCTGGGATCGGCAATGACTTGTGTGCAGCCGAGTAACTGAACATGTCGTAAATCTCCCCGTTTGACGTCAGGTGCCCATGAAATTTTCGCCCATACCAGGAGGCATAACCAGTTTCCTCGTAACCAATCTCTGTTGGCAACACATAGTAGGTTTTACCATTCACTTCGTACGGGCTTTTATTGCCAGCCATGGTTCTCTCAACCGGCCCGGGGGTCACGGCAGGAATAGCAGAAAAATCGATGGGCTCGAGTACAGGACTGTCATTGGCCATTTCGTAACGGCCGGATCCCCTTTTTTGGGGGGAGGTTGGACTTACACAGGCTGTCAGGGAAACAGCCAGCAGAAGAATCAGTAACTTGGTCGTGGCAGATCCAATAGTCACTGGATCTCTCACCCTCCTGTAATTCGAGAAGCTGATTATACCTTAATTCAGGGAATCAATGACTTGTTATGGGTATGAATGGACATGAGGATGCCAAAGCCCACCATCAGGGTCAGTATCGCGGTGCCGCCCAGGCTGACCATGGGCAGCGGCACACCCACCACCGGAAGTATTCCGCTAACCATGCCTATATTCACGAAAACATAAACAAAAAAGGTAAGGATGATGCTGCCGGCCAGCAGGCGGCTGAAAGTATCCCGGGCCATGGCCGCGATATAAAGGCCTCGACCAATAATTGCCATGTAGAGAATAAGCAGGAACAGCATTCCGACCAGGCCAAACTCTTCTGCGAGGACAGCCACGATGAAATCTGTCTGCCCTTCGGGTAGAAAATCGAGCCTGGACTGCACACCATTGAGCCATCCCTTGCCGTTAACGCCTCCCGACCCAATAGCGGTTTGCGACTGGATAATATTCCAGCCCGCTCCTAGCGGGTCGCTCTGCGGATTCAGCAAGGTCTTGATCCTCTGCTTCTGGTAGTCGGACATATAAAACAACCAAAGTGCGGGGCTGGAAAGTATGGCAACACCAATGAAGGAAAACACGAGTTTCCAGCGGATGCCGGCCAGCAACAGCACAAACAGCCCCGAGACGGCGATCAGTAATGCCGTACCCAGATCTGGCTGGATCGAGATCAGTGCCGCCGGCAGCATGACTAAAACCAGCGACCAGAACACATGCTTGAACCTGGGGGGAATCGCTCTCCTGGAGAAATAGCCCGCAATACATAATGGCAGAACAACCTTCATGATCTCTGAAGGCTGGAAGCGAGGAAGCAAAGGCAGGTCAAGCCAGCGCTGGGCACCGCCGCCGGTACTGCCAACAAATTTTACAGCAATCAGCAAACCCATCGTGCCGAGATACATCCATGGCGCCCATAGGCGCAGTATGCGCACGTCGACCTGTGCCACAGCGAGCATGATAAAGAAAGAGGCGATAATAAAAGCAATCTGCCGCTGCATCTGGGGCAGACTACCGTCGGTGGCGCTGTAGAGCACCATCAGGCCAAACCCCAGCAGGATCATTAATGCGACGAGAAGAGGAAAATCAATGTGAAAGGTTTCCCAGAAACTTTTGCGACGGCCAAGGTCCTGGCCCAGGAAACCCATTTGCCTGACAAAATCCTGACTGTTCAAGATCTCACCTGCAGCTTATTCATTAATCGTCACTAACTGTGATTCACGGACAACGCCGGCAACTGCATCACCGCTTACAGTCGATGCTTCAGTATCCGTCGCTTCTTCTTCTGAAATCTGGGGAAAAATAAATTCCGGTTTAAGCTGACCGTCTTCCAGCAGATAGGCATCAATCACCTCCCTAGCGATGGGACCAGCTACTGAGCTACCGCCTTCACCATGCTCGACGAAAACTGCCAATGCAATCTGGGGATTTTCTACCGGCGCAAAGGAAATAAAGAGGGCATGGTCACGATATTGTTCAGGCACTTCTGCATCATTATCAAAATCTTCCGGCATACCGACGACCTGCGCAGTTCCAGATTTACCCGCCATCCTGTAAGGCATGGCCCTTTCCATGGCGATATACGGATAAGCGGTACCAGTATTACGGTAACCGCCAGAGCCTTTATGCACCACCATGGCCATGGATTCATGCATAAAGTCCCAGTCAGCAGGATCTACCAGTTCAATGTCAGGCAAGGAACGGTTTGGTGAAATGGGCGCGCCCTCCAGGCCAATTTGCTTTAGTATTCCCGGCTTCATCCATTGACCCTTGTTTGCCATAAGAAGTGTTGCCGTGGCCAGCTGCATCGGTGTCGCTTGGGTAAATCCCTGCCCAATGGATGAATTCAGAGTGTCGCCGGGATACCAGTTCTGCCCAAATGTCTCGATCTTCCATTGGCGTGACGGCAGTGTTCCGGTACTAGCATCAGGTAAATCTACCGTGGTGTTGCGGCCAAATCCGAAGCGGAACAGAAAGTCATGCATCCTGTCGATGCCCATGTCGACAGCAAGGTCATAAAAGTAAACATCACAGGACTGAAAAATTGCCTCCTGTAGGTTAACTTGATCATGCCCGGTCTCATTAATCCACCATGTCCAGTCGTGATATACATGCTCTTCGTTTTCCAGAATGTAATAGCCCGGATCACTCACTGTCTGCTCCCAAGTTCTTAATCCGTAATTTAGCGCAGCCAGCCCCAGAAAAGGTTTGAAGGTGGAGCCAGGGGCATACTTGGCCAGCGCACGGTTGAACATTGGGGTTTTTACCGGATCATTCAGGCGAGCAAACTCATTACGGCTGATTCCTTGCACAAAAAGATTAGGATCAAAAGCTGGCTTGCTTACCAGTGCAAGCACACCGCCTGTATGCGGATCGAGCGCTACAACAGCTCCGCGATAATCACCCAATGCTTCTACAGCAGCTTTTTGTAGGCTACTGTCGAGGTGTAGCACGATATCCTGGCCGGAAACCGGATCGGTGCGATCCAGCACTTTCATCACCTGTCCGTGAGTATTTTTCTCAACAGTTTCATAACCCACCGTGCCGTGAAGAATATCTTCGTAATATTTTTCAACACCCATTTTCCCGATCTGGTGAGTGCCGCTGTAATTCACAGGATCAAGTCTTTTAAGTTCATCTTCCGTAATACTGCCAAGGTAACCGACAGTATGGGCAAAGTACTCACCCTCTGGGTAGTAACGCACCAGTTCGGCATCAACACTTACTCCAGGAAGACGATACTGGTTAACGGAAATCCTGGCGATTTCCTCTTCACTCAAATTATAGCGAACGGGAACGGCTGAAAAGGGTACGCTTCTATTGCGCAGGCGGGTTCTGAACTTGTCGACATCATCTTCTGTTAGTGAGATAAGCGAGGCAATAATATCAACCGCTTGGTCTATATCGCCGGCGTATTCCCTGACAAGTGACAGCGTGAAGCTGGGAATATTTTCGGCGAGCAGTACGCCGTTACGGTCATAAATAAGTCCACGCGTTGGCACAATTGACTGGATACGAATGCGATTGCTGTCGGATTTTGTTGAATAGTATTCAAACTGGCTAACCTGCAGGTAAAAAACGCGGGCAAACAAGAGAAGAATGAGAAGGAAAGAGATTATTCCGCCGACAATAAGGCGCGACAGAACTATTTTCCGTTCAAGCTGGTGATCCTGGAGTGTTACTTTTTCAGCCATAAAATGATATTGCTTGATACCAACCTGTTATTTGCAATGAAAATGTTTAATCAAGCCAGTATTTAAACATCCATTCAAAATTATGTGCCAAAACCTGTCAACTATTCCCTATGATAAGGATGCCCGTTAAGGACGCTCCATGCTCTATATACTTGTTCTGCAACGACAATTCTAACAATAGTGTGCGGTAATGTTAATTCGGACAGGGACCATATTTCGTTTGCTGCATCCAGACATTCCCGTGATAAACCATCAGGACCACCAACCAGCATGGAAATATCTTTGCCATCCTCCATGACATCCTTTAAGCGCTCGGCCATGGTCATAGTTGAATGCTGCTTGCCTTTAACATCAAGCGCAATAATGTGATTACCTGCAGGAACCGCTTTCAGAAGTGACTGCCCTTCTATTTCGCAAAGCTTGCTGACATCAGGACCAGACTTGGAGCGTTTCACAAGCGGCAGTTCAGTTACAGACAGGGAAAAATTTTTGGGCAGGCGCTTAAGGTATTCCCCTGTGCCGGTTTCAACCCAGCCAGGCATCTTTGAACCAATTGCTACCAGGTTGATCTTCATGAAAAAGAATCAGGATCCCGAAGAGGCTGGAGTCATTCCCCAGAGCGATTCAAGGTCGTACAGTTTTCTTGTTTCATCCTGCATGACATGCACGATAACATCTCCAAGATCGATCAGTATCCACTCTGCCTGACCATGTCCTTCGACACCGACTACAGTCCCGCCTGCATTCTTGAAATCCTTTTCCAGTTTATCGGAGAGTGATTTGACGTGCCGCGTGGAGGTGCCAGTAACGACAATCATGTAATCAGCAATAGTGGTGATACCTGAAACCTCGAGGCAGGAAATGTCCTGGCCTTTCATGTCATCAAGAGATGCAATGGCAAATGCTTTAATTTCTTCAGCGTTCAAGAAGTTTAATCCTCTGTGTACAATTCTTTAGTTTCTATATATTCAATGAGCGCGGCGGGCAGTAATGACTCAAGCGGCTTATGTCCTGCAATATGATGCCTGACCATGGTGGAGGAAACATTCATTTCCCTTATTTCAGCAAAATATATGTTCCCCAAGGACTGCTGCCTTAGTTCCTCCACCGTGGAGACAGTCCTGGTTTCATATTCGTCGGCCAGTTCATCAGTGTATTCAAGCTTAAATTCTGGCCTGTGCGCTACTATAATGTGGGCAAGGTCAAAAATTTCTTTCCAGCGGTACCAGCTCGGAAGGGAATTGAACGCATCAAGGCCCATCACGAAATACAGGCGGCAATCCGGTCTCTCCTCGCGCACTGCAGCCAGGGTGTTAAAGCTGTAGGAGGTTTCGCTGGAAAGACATTCCCTGTCATCAACTCTGAACCTCTTTTCATCCCCGATCGCCAATTCCAGCATCGCTAAGCGATGCTCGCTGGGTGCCACCAGGCTACCACGATGGGAAGGTATGCCACATGGAACAAAATGAAGCTCATCAAGTGACAGCTGCCTAAGAACATTTTCTGCAAGGTTGAGGTGGCCAAAGTGGACAGGATCAAACATACCCCCCATCAGGCCGAGATCATTTACTGGGGATGAATGGTCGTTCAAATCAGGTTTATTTTCGGATATGCCCATCACCCAGAACGACAAATTTCTGGGAAGTCAGGCCTTCGAGTCCCACCGGACCGCGGGCATGAATCTTGTCAGTGGAAATGCCAATCTCGGCACCCAGCCCATATTCAAAGCCGTCAGCAAAACGCGTTGAGGCATTGATCATGACTGAACTTGAATCGACTTCACGTAGGAAGCGGCGCCCACGTGAATAATCCTCGGTCACAATGGTATCCGTGTGCTGAGAGCTGTAAGTATTGATGTGCTCTATGGCTTCATCAATACCGGCCACTACTTTTATCGAAAGCACTGGCCCCAGGTACTCGGTATTCCAGTCTTCCTCGGTGGCGGGTTTGGCTTCGGACATGATGGCGCGGGTTTTTTCACAGCCGCGAATTTCCACATCAAAGTCGTTATATAACTGTTCAAGCTGACCCAGTATGGTCTCGGCCATGGACTCGGCAACCAGCAGTGATTCCATCGCGTTGCAAACCCCATAGCGATGCGTTTTCGCATTCAAGGCGATATTCACCGCCTTGGTAATATCGGCCCCATCGTCGATATAGACATGACAGATGCCATCTAGGTGTTTGATCACGGCTACTTTGGCGTCTTTGCTGATGCGTTCAATCAAGCCCTTGCCACCTCGGGGCACAATCACGTCAACATATTCCGGCATGGTAATTAGCTCACCAACAGCAAGACGGTCAGTGGTGCCGACCACCTGCACTGCCGTTTCAGGCAGCCCTGCTGTTTCGAGCCCCTTGCGTATGCATTTGGCTATCGCCTGGTTGGAATAAAAAGCCTCGGAACCGCCGCGCAGGATGGTGGCGTTGCCGGATTTAAGACACAGGCTTGCCGCTTCAACGGTGACGTTCGGACGTGATTCATAAATGATGCCGATCACACCAATAGGCACTCGCATTCTACCAACCTGGATCCCGCTGGGCATATATCGAAGATCGGTGATTTCTCCTATTGGGTCGGCCAGGCTAGCCACCTGTTTCAACCCTTCCAGCATGGTTTCTATCCTGGCATCGGTAAGCTCCAGGCGATCGAGCATGGCGGCATCAAGTCCTTTCTCTTCACCGGCCTTTAGATCCCTGGCATTGGCCTCAGCAAGGGCCGTGCGCATGGAATCAATTGCCTCCATGGCGGCCAGCAGCGCGGTATTCTTGGCACTGGTTTCAGCAGAAGCCATCAGGCGCGACGCCGCCCTGGCCTGCTGTCCCAGTTCCTGCATCTGCAACTTTACGATTTTTTCTGCTTCCGTCATCGAAATAGTCCGCGCTAAAACCGTATATTATAGCGCAGAACATCAGCCCCGGCATTCAGGGGGCAATGCGGGCAAGGATGGTCTTGCTGCCGGCAACCAGTGCGGCTTTTTCCTGGTGAGAGAGTTTCTTGACCCTGGCCTCTAGGACCGAGGCCTCGCTGCGGTTTTGGGCTTTCATGGTGAACACCATTTGCAAGTGCGCCTCACCCCTTAGGCTCTTGGCTCCCTTTTTTCCTGAGCGATGCTCATGAAGCCTCCTCTCGGGATCAGTGGTGATGCCCGTGTAATAACTTCCGGAGGCTGTCTGGATTATGTAGAGATGCCAATCCTGCACCATTATTTTCCTGCGTTTTGGCCTGCAATATTTGCCGATTGTAGTGTAATATTTTCCCAGACTTATCTAGATTTTTCAGGTATTTCCCTGTATAAGTTTGCCCCTTAATTATTTTGGGACTTCATCCCAAAATCTCCCAAAGGTAATACCTTCAAAATGTTTAAGATTCAGACCTTCAATCAGATTTCTGAGAAGGGGCTAGTCCGTTTTTCAAAACAGGACTACAAGGTCTCTCCGGATACTGACAATGCAGACGCACTTTTGATACGCAGCCAGAAACTATCGCTCGATCACATCAACCCCAATCTGAAGGCAATTGCCCGTGCCGGTGCCGGCGTGAACAACATTCCCGTGGAGGATTACACGAATAAAGGTATCGTTGTATTCAATACCCCAGGCGCCAACGCCAATGCTGTGAAGGAACTTGTCCTCTGTGGCTTGCTCCTTTCATCTCGAGGAATTTTGTCTGGAGTTAACTGGGTACATGACCAGCCCGACGATATTGAAGCAGCTGAGCTTTCCAAGCTCGTGGAAGCCGAAAAGAAAAACTTCAAGGGAATAGAGCTGAAAGGAAAAACCCTTGGCATTATCGGCCTGGGTGCCATCGGCGCACAGGTAGCTGATGCCGCGATACAGCTTGGTATGAATGTACTCGGCTATGATCCTGAGATTTCAGTCGAAGCAGCCTGGCGTCTTGCCAATCAGATTGAGAAACAAGAAAACTTGACGTCCCTGATTTCCAGGTCTGACTTTGTTTCACTACACCTACCGGTGGTCGAATCCACCCGCAACCTGATAGACCGCAAGGTCATTAACTACTTCAAATCGGGTGCCGTTCTGCTGAACTTTTCCCGCGAGGCAATCGTCGATGAGCAGGCTGTGGTGGAAGCACTAAACTCCGGACGCCTGGCCAACTACGTAACAGACTTTCCTACCCCTGCGCTGCTGCTGCATAAGCAAACTATCCTGATGCCACATATCGGTGCCAGCACTGATGAGGCCGAGGAAAATTGCGCAATCATGGCTGTTGATCAGCTTAAAGACTTCCTGGAAAACGGCAACATTAGGAATTCTGTTAACTTTCCCTCGCTATCCCTGGAACGGTCGGGCGGCTATCGTATCGCTATTATCAACCAGAATGTTCCGCGAATGCTTGGCCAAATTTTATCGATTCTTGCAGACAAGGACATCAATGTTATGGACATGCTCAACAAGAGCCGTGATGATATTGCCTATAACCTTATTGATATCGAATCGGCTCCCGGTGAGGAAACCCTCGATGAGATCCGCGCCATTGACCATGTAATAAAGGTCTGGCTCATCTAACGGAATCAACTAATCCAATACGCAAAAAATCAAGTATTACAGGACATGAGCAATCAGGTTTTCAATTTTGGCGCGGGTCCGGCTATGCTGCCGATCCCGGTAATGAAGCAGATTCAGGAAGAATTTCTGGATTATCACGGCATGGGTGTCTCTGTAATAGAGATCAGTCACCGCTCCAAAGAATTTGAAGCTGTAATTGACCGTTGTGATGAGCTAGTACGAGAAGTGGCCTCCCTGCCCGACAACTACAAGATTCTTTACACTCATGGCGGGGCGAGGATGCAGTTTTCAGCCGTGCCGATGAATCTCCTACCGCTTAAACCTGCAGGCAGAGCTGTATACAGTGAAACCGGAAACTTTTCGAAGCAAGCCAATGTCGAAGCAGCACGCTACGGTGACGTTATTATCGCCAGCAGCGGCGAAAAGACCAACTACGATCGCCTGCCACCACTGACTAGAGACATGGTGCCTGACAATGCTTCATATGCTTACATCACGAGCAATAATACGATTTACGGTACCCAGTACAAGGAATATCCGGACCTTGGAGATATACCATTGGTAGTAGATGCCACGTCCGACATATTTTCCCGGCCCGTGGATTTCTCGAAGCTGGGACTTATGTTTGCCAGCCTCCAGAAAAACCTTGGGCCTGCCGGCACCGCACTGGTGATTGTGCGCGAGGATCTCATTGGTCATGCCATGAAGCACACACCTTCACTTCTCGATTACAAGGTGTATGAAAGCTCCCATTCCCTGTCCAATACCAACAATACCTTTGCCATCTATGCAATGTGCCTTGTAATGGAGTGGATAAAAAACGAGGGTGGAGTGGAGGCCATGGCCGAGGTTAATGCCGAAAAGGCAGACCTGCTCTATGGCGTCATCGATAATAGTGCTTTCTATCAGGGTGCTGCTTTTGTAGGCGACCGCTCTCATATGAATGTGACCTTCACGCTGCCGAACGATGAGCTGACAAAGAAATTCCTTGACGAGGCATTGGAAATTGGTCTTTACGCACTAAAAGGTCACCGACTGGTGGGTGGTGTCAGGGCTTCAATATACAATGCCATGCCGCTGGAAGGCTGCCAAGCGCTTGCGTCCTTTATGCAGGAATTTGAACGCCGGGCAGGATAGGCTTTTATTAGGGCAGCCTGCCCTCGGCCAGGGTAATGTTGTGCAGTATCGTGTCTTGGGCGCTGGCGTTTCCATCTTCGACCAGCGACAGAGCGGTTCGATAATCAGACAGCGCCTCTTCCACTTCACCACCAACAAGTTTGGCAGTGCCGCGGTTATTCACAGCACTCCATTTTAAAGGCTCCTGCTCCATCGCAGTAGAGCATGAATTCACAGCCTCCTCGATTCTGCCGTGACTGGTCAAAACAGTGCAGTAAGCGTTGTAAGCATAGTACTTCTGAATGGTCTCTCCAGGCAGCAGCAAACGCTCTACTTTCTTAATGTAGTTTTCTGCTGCTGACAGTGCCTCGCCTTTTTTACCCTGGACCATGAGCTCGCGGATTCTGCTGACCTCGTCTGGTTCATTTAGATGCAGCGTGGTGTAAGGCATGGACTTGGACTTGAGATTGGTGCCCGTACGCGCTTGCTGGGCCTGCAGTGCACTATTGGCCAATACCAGGCACAACATGATCGAAAATGAATGGATAATCCGATTTTTCATCACTTACCTCGAGTGAAAAAGGTTGTTGGTCTAATATCTATAAGAGGCGTGTGTTTAATACCAGTAATAATCTGTTGCTATCGAGCGACATCGTTGCGCCGGGACTGCGCCTCCTCGAATCGCCTACGCATCCTTTCCTGCTGTTCCGGGGATAGGTTTCTGAAGCGTTCAGAGCGGTTGAGCAGTGCGCGCTGACGTTCCGGATTCATGTTCTGAAAACGCTGGAAACGGTTCCGAATCGTGTTGCGCTGTCCAGGAGAGCGCTGCATCCAGTTTCTGAACCGCTGCTCTACCTGGCTGCGCTGATCAGGACTCAGTAATTGCCAGCGCCTCGCACCATTCATCAGGCGCTGTTGCCTCGCCGGGGACAACTGGTCCCACTGCAACTGCATTGGACCAAGAATGCCCTGAAGCTCGCCCGGCAATTCATTCCATGCGATGCCTTCCTGCGCCTGGGCTGTCGCTGACAGCACGCTTAACAGGAAAAATGTTGGCAGCAATCTCAGTTTCATAAATTCAACTTTTTAACTTCCAGCTTACTCAATTATCTCGCTTGGGGGTCGACAGGGGCCTCTCATCTGTATTGGTTACAGCATTTCCATCCGCCACGCTATCAAGGTCAGCTAAGGCATCAGTGCCATGAAGTTCAGGGTTTATACATTCACTCACCTGTGTTTCAAATTCACCCAGAAATTCCAGCATATCGATAAACAGGAATTCCGACTCAGAATTGGACACTTCACTGCTATCGTTTTACTGCGCACCTGCCTGGCATGAAAAAAACGTAAGCAGGCAAAGCACAGTGCTAGACTGACGATTCATTCTCCTCTATCCAATTGTAGAACTCGAGGTTTTCAAAAAAATCCAGGCTTTCATTGGACGTCAGGATATCCAGGTCCTCCATTGGTAAAACCGCGGGAATATCAAGCGACCTAACTTCAGACTGCTGCGGGTAATAACCCATCACAATCACCAGCAATAGACAGGCTGTCACCAGTCCACCAAATGGTGCCAGCAACATCCTGCCCGTGTTTTTCTGCGCGTGTTTAAGAGCAGCATGACGAATACTGTTAAGGCGCGACTGGGTATGCCCGTCCAAGCGATCGCAGCTGCGGTCTAGCTCTTCTCTGACATTTTTAAGGAGTGCCTTTTCAGAGGCCTGATAATTCTTGTTGATTTCTTGCTCATTCATGCCAATGTTCACCCAGCGTTTCACGCAAACTATGAATCGCTCTTGAATAATGCGTCTTCACACTGCCCTCCGCACAGGACATGGCGCTCGCGGTCTCCCGCACATTAAGTCCCTCCCAGGCCCTAAGGATGAAGGCCTGCTGCTGTCTCAAGGGTAGGTGCTGCAGGGCCGTTTCTAGGGCCTCCATGCTGCGGCCGCTTTGCAGCTGCATTTCAGGACTTCTTCCTGCCATGTCCTCGACCGTCTGGATCGGATCTTCATTATCGTCCTTACTGCTGCTGAGCCATGATCTGAAACGATTCCTGACTGTGTTTCGTCGATACCAGTCCCTGATTCGGCTTTGCAGAATACGATGGAAAAGAGGCGACCACTCCTGTTCATTTTTACCGGAATATTTCTCCACCAGTTTGTACATGGCGTCCTGGACAATATCAAAAGCTTCATCCGAATTACTCGTAGCAATTTGCGCAATTCGAAAGGCGCGCTTTTCCACAGAGGCAAGAAACCTCTCCAACGCCTGGTGTTTATCCAGCGCCTTTCTCCTACTTTCACCCTGTTCCTGGCAATTATCATAGCCCAGAGCTCTCAAGGAGTCACATGCGCCCGAAAGCGTATTGTTGAAGGTTGGGGCCATGCCGAATGCTTACTCTTTCCTTTAATACTATACCCTTCAATAACGCGTAAACCGGGCATTGGTTTACACACTGGTGGAATGGTATCTTGTTGATATATCGTTATTTTATTACTTTAAGGTGTTTATGGTATTGGCTAGCTCATCGAATTCAATTAGGGAAGCGCGCAATGCATCAGAGTTTGTCGGGCGGCTCCTCACCGTTAAAGAAGGCATTAAGATTGCCTAGAACACGCATTCCCATTGCGGTACGGGTTTCTTTCGTAGCGCTGCCGAGATGCGGCAGTAGGACTAAGTTATCGAGAGCCAACAGTGCCTCGGGTAGTTCTGGCTCATTGTCATAAACATCAAGACCCGCCCCAGCAATTAAGCCTTTTTGAAGAAACTTGATAAGCGCCTTTTCCACCACCACGTCACCTCGGGAGGTATTTATAAGGAAGGCATCGGGGCGCATGCAGGCCAGAGTTTTTTCATTAACCATGCCTTTCGTGCGCGGACTACTCGGGCAATGCAAGGACACAAAATCAGACCTACTCATCAACCATGTCAGCTCGGTGCAGTACTCGGCATTTAATCGCCTTTCCTCTGATTCAGGTATGGGCTTGCGGTTGTGATAAAGAATTTTCATGCCAAAGCCAAAGTGAGCCTTTTCTGCCATAGCCTTACCTATTCTTCCCATACCGACTATACCGAGCGACTTTCCGGTCACCTGTGTGCCCATGAGGTGTGTTGGATACCAACCGTGCCATTGTCCGGCTCGTAATTGCCGTTCTCCTTCGCCGGCGCGCCTGGCAAGCATCAGCATTAGCGTCATAGCCAGATCTGCAGTAGCATCAGTAAGCACATCCGGTGTATTGGTGACCACAATCCCTTTGGACTTGGCCGCATCTATAGCAATATGATCAAAACCAACGCCGTAGTTGCCGATGATTCGGGTTTTGATAAAACTAGCGCCGAACAGGGACTGCGGCATACTATCTGTAACACATGGGCAGACCGCATCGTATTCCTGAAGCGCCTTTGCCAGTTCATCCGCCGACATGGCGTGATCATCATCGTTGAGCGTGACTTCAAAATTGATGGCCATAGCTTTTTCAACAGACTCGGGCCAGCGACGTGTAACAAGCACCCTAGGTTTACTCAATTTTCAACTCCTGCACCCAATTGGGCATGTTTTCAGTTGAGAATTAGGTAGCATAGAAGATAAGAACCGACAGGAAAACCCAATAAGTTCAATCAACTCAAAGCCGCTGTTTATAACGCTTCCAGAGATGTTATTTTAATCATGATAGTGGTAACCTCATCTAACACAGACTCAAACAATAATTTCAGGGGAAAACTATGGATTTTAGAAAGTTGCTGACAGCCTCTCTTGTTGCAGTCGTCATGACAGGCTGCGATTCCGGAGCCGTCACTACAGAATCTTCCTATGCCACAGACAGTGCAGCTCAGGCTGAAGCCGCCGGGCTTTCTCACGGTGAATATGTTGCCAGGCTCGGCAACTGTGTAGCCTGCCACAGCATCCCGGAAGGAGAGCCACTGGCCGGCGGTCTGAAGATGGCTGTACCCATGATGGGCAACATTTATACCACTAATATTACTCCAGATCCTGAAACCGGAATCGGCAATTACACATTCGAACAGTTTGATGCTGCCATGCGTTATGGTGTGAAGTCCGATGGTACCCGCATGTACCCAGCAATGCCCTATCCTTCTTACGCGAAAATGTCAGAACAGGATATGCGTGCACTCTATGATTTTTTTATGAACGAAATTGAACCGGTGAACCAGCCCAACTTGCCAAACGAAATTCCTGGCTGGAAAGACATGGCTCGAATGGGCATGGGAATATGGAACTTGCTGACAATGGACGGCGACCCCTATGAGCCTGACGCTAGTCATGGTGACGACTGGAACAGAGGTGCATACCTGACCCAGGGTCCCGGTCACTGCGGGGCTTGTCATACACCACGCGGCTTACTTATGCAGGAAAAAGGACTTGATGAAGACAGCTCCGCTTACTTAGCAGGTGCGCCGCTTGATCACTGGTCTGCCTCAAGCCTGAACGGTGACATTAACAGCGGCCTGGGTCGCTGGTCAGTAGAGGACACCGCCGAATTCCTGGGTACCGGACACAACCGTTTCGGAACTGCCTTTGGCACGATGGTTGAAGTGGTCAACAACAGTACACAGCATATGAGCGAAGCTGATTTAAGAGGAATGGCTGTCTACCTGAAGTCATTACCCCCAGTTGTTGAAGTCAATGCCGAGGAATGGAGATATGACAACAGCGATACAGAGCAGCTGCTTGGCCTCGACTTCAGCGAACCCGGTTCACAGGTGTACTACGAGTATTGTTCAAACTGCCACGCCACAAGTGGAGAAGGTTACTACCCCTACCAGGCGCCACTAGCCGGCAACCCGGTAGTGATGGATCCTGATCCAAGCTCCCTCATCAACCTAACCTTGAATGGTTCGCTGCGCGTGATAGCGAATGAGGGTCCTGACGTCAACGACATGCCTTACTTCAGGCAGCTCTTATCAGATGAGGAAATAGCTGATGTGCTGACCTACATCCGTTCATCTTGGGGGCATGATGCAGCACCTATCTCTACCCAGCTTGTGTCAGAAGTGAGAGATGCCACCGACCCGACCCGAAACGATGATATATTTGTACTGCGTATGAAATAAGAACGCTCTACACTAAAAAAAGAGTCGGCTTGCCGGCTCTTTTTTTTCTTCATTTATTGCATGACCTTTTTGTCTAGCGCTGATAATCCTCAAGCAGGATTCAGGTATGATTCATGAACCGGCTTCAACAATGAAAAAATAATCCCGACAACCGGAGCGCGGCAATGAAATCCCCCAGCCTTTCCATGTTCATATTATTTCTCCTGCTTTCCCCTACTTTCAGTGTATCTGCCCAGAACACTTTTGATCTTGATGATCTGGATCAGGGCCAGCTTGTGCTGAATCTAAACGCTATCGAACAGCTCAGTGTTGAACAGGATACGCTCAACGTCAGCCTGATGTACTCAATACAGGGGCGTGACAGCACGGAATTGCAGAATGAAGTGAACCTGGTGATCCGTGAAGCACGCGATATTCTTGATGATACTGACGATATCGACTGGTCGATCCAGCAATACCATGTATACAACATTCAACCGCCTCGACAAAATAGGAATGACATCAGCAATCCGGTCTGGCGCGCACAGCAAAGCGTCCAGTTGCAGAGCATGAACAGTGAGGCATTGCTGGTGATTGCAGCACGCCTGCAGCAACTCGGCCTGACTATCAGCAATATGTATTACAGTCTTTCCACTGAGAAATACCAGGAAGTCTCCGACGCGCTGCTGAATTCTGCTTTGCTGAGCCTGCAGGCACGTGCTGACAGGGTTGCCAGCACACTGGGCAAGGATGAGGCCGAACTCATCGAGATTAATATCAATGGCAGTCCGGGGGTTTTCGGTGGGCGGGTGGAAATGGCTGCTCGCGCTTCTTTTGATACCACCAGCGCAATGGCTGTCCCTGTCGCCGAACCAGGCGAGACCCAGGTAAGCGTCACCGTCACGGCACGTGCTCTACTCTCCCCCTGATCCGGTAACGGCAGCATGACGGCTGTTAACTACTACCTCGCTGCGGATGTTCGTGAACTTGACCGCATCGCTATCCAGGAAAAAGGAATACCGGGCTTCACGCTGATGCAGCGTGCAGGCCAAGCGGCGTTTGATGCCTTGCAAACCAGATGGCCAAACACTGAATCAGTAATCTGTTTTTGCGGCAGCGGCAACAATGGCGGTGATGGGTATGTCATCGCTGCACTGACTGCTCAGAGAGGGCTCCGTTCTGAGGTGATTGCCGTAGGCAGTACTGACAAGTTGAAAGGTGATGCCAGGCTGGCCTATGAAAGCGCTGTCGCCGCCGGCGCCACCATTGTGCCGTTGGATGCTTATACTTCTGAAGAACTCGAAAAATTCGACAGGTCAACTGTGCTCGTGGATGCCATGCTGGGTATAGGACTCTCGGGAAATATAACAGGGCAAACACTGGATGTCATCAGAATGATTAATGCCTCACCCTGCTCTGTGATGTCTGTAGACATCCCCTCAGGACTATGCAGTGATACCGGTAAAATTCTGGGTAATGCAATCAAGGCCGATCTAACCGTGACCTTCATTGGCAGGAAGCTGGGGCAGGTCAGGGGCAGCGGACCGGCGCAGTGCGGAGAGCTGTTGTTTGATGATCTGGATGTGCCCGGGGAAACCTATAAACAGGTTTCCCCGGCCGCATCAGAGTGAACTTTTTAAAGTCCTGTTAAAGTCCTGATGACTTCTCGAAGAATGGCTCGCCGTAATCATCTGTGAGGTCGAGAAGGAACTTGTTGTTTTCCTGGCAGATATAATCCTGCAGTTCCTGCCCTTCAATCCAGTTGATATCCCATGCCACTCGCCAGGGCTCTGAATAGGCACCGGGATCATCAATTACAGCCTCGTAATGAAGCACTTCCTTGTAAGGACGTGAGAAGTACTCAATGGTATGCAGCTGTCCTGTCTTGGGGTGGCCGTTGAAATCAATCCAAGTTTTTTCATTATAGCCAATCGTGTCAACAACCAGCGTATCACCTTCCCAGTGCCCAATGGAGTGACCAAAATATGTAGGGTTCAGCTCTTCCAGTGGTGGGTGCTCACGGCCATCCATGTGAATTTCACGCCAGACATGTCCGCCACCTTCAAAAATGATGATTACGCGGTCACGGTCCTGAACAATTTCCGCCGGGTAAGGCGTACCCATTGAACGAGGACCACCGGGAGGCAGGCAAAAACCCTCTGGATCATATTTCACAAGGTTGGAGCGGTTGTATTCCCACATTGCCTGCGCCCAAGGCAGGAATGGTGGACGCTCTCCGGCTTCGTAATCTCTGCCAACCATACGCTGGGCGAAATTGGTGATATAGGGCAAATTCCAGACACCATTACCGCCAAAATCTACGGTGCCGTCCGGCATACGCGGAGTTGGTGAACGCGGCTGATCGCCTCCACCTGGCTGTGCTGACAGTCCGGCACTGCCCAGGAGCATCACTGCAAACAGGCTGGTGATTATTGTTTTCATTTCAATCCCCTTTGTAATCTACCCTCAATGACCTCGAAAATTTAACCCAATCAATGTCTTCCAGTAAAGGCGGTTTCAGCGACTTCCTTCATCCTTCCCCATTCAGGGAAGCCTCTATATAGTTGTTGATGCGCCTGTCCAGGATATCAAGCGGCAAGGCACCTCCTGAAAGGACGACATCGTGGAATTCTCTAATATCAAAATCCTCGCCAAGTGCCTCCTGCGCCCTCTCTCTTAATTCCAGGATCTTGAGCATGCCAATCTTGTAACTGGTAGCCTGCCCCGGGATAACCAGGTAGCGGTTGATTTCGGCAATTACTGATTCAATAGGCACCAAGGTGTGAGCCGCAAAATAATTCACCGCTTCTTCCTTGGACCAGCCCATGGCATGCATACCTGTGTCCACGACAAGACGGACACCGCGCCAGATTTCATTCGACAACCTGCCCAGGTTTGAATAAGGATCCTCGTAGGCGCCCATTTCCCAGGCCAGGTATTCGGTATACAGCGCCCAGCCTTCCACGTAGGCGTTGTAAGAAGTCTGCCGACGAAATTCCGGAATCGTTTCTGACTCCAGGGCAATGGCAATCTGCATGTGGTGACCCGGTAGCCCTTCATGGTACGCCGTGGATTCAAGTTCATATGTCGGGTTCGCATTCATGTCCGACATGTGGACATAGTAAATTCCAGGTGTTTCTCCGTCTGGACTGCTCGAGAAATAATGGGCAGGCGCTCCATCCTGTTCGCGGAATGCCTCGACTCGTTTCACTTCCAGCGGCGCTTTGGGCAGGATGCCAAAATAATCGGGCAGCCGCTCTCTTATATAGTCATAAAACGCATTGGTTTCATCGAGGTAGGTTTGGCGACCTTCATCAGTGTTGGGATAGTAGAACTGTGAGTCAGAGCTGACCGCATCCAGAAATGCCGGCATATCTTCTTCAAAACCCACTTCTTCCTTTACTGCCTTCATTTCAGTAGTCAGACGTTCAACCTCGTCAAGACCGATTTGATGGATTTCTTCAGAAGTAAGATCAGTAGTCGTGAAATAGGACAACAGCTGGTTATAGTAATCAGTGCCTTCAGGTAGCGCCCAGACTCCAAGCGGTTGTGGGTCAGTGTTATCAAGGTCTCGACTTAGCCAGGCAATGACATTTTCATAGGCGGGCTGATATGAATTCACCAGGGCAGTGCGGACCTGATCAGCCAATTCCTCTCCCGCGGCGGCATCTATTTCACCGGCCTCCACCAGCGCTGCAATTTTTGCCTGGCTGTCTGACCAAATGGCCGAATCAGAATCCACTTCACTTTCGAAAGGGACACCACTGATTATTTTTCGCGCCTCATCGATGACGATTTCATAGGCAAACCTTGGAGCCCTGACGCCTTGCTCAGCATTACTCTGGGCTTTTTCCAGCTCCTGCTCGAGCGCCCTGCCCACCTCATGCAACCTGGATATATAGGCTTCCACATCAGAAAGCGTATCCACACGGTGATAATTGATCATGAATGTTGGGAAAAAGGAGTGCGAACCACCCATCTGGTTAAAGATGTAATACTGGCTGGCAAAATTCTGCAGGCCGCGATTGCGCTCATACATGTAGATCCAGGTATCCCAAGATGTCTTTGTTTCAATATCTAGCGCCGCGTAATCGAATTCCTGTTGCATCTCTTCTATGGTGGCCGCATGCCAGTCGAGTTGCTCCTCTGCTGCTTCGAGAGTTAACTGATCAATCTGGTCATAGAATTCCTTGCGGTTAAGCGTGGTCAATTCCATTGGACTGAAAGCCAGTCTTTCTTCATTTTTTTCTTCAAACCATGCGTTTATTCGTTCTGATTCACTGACTGCAGAATCAGCAGCTGGGACTTCTGCAGTTGTTTCGACACCGGGGTTTTCACCGGAACAGGATAAAAGTGCTCCCAGGAACAGCAACAGGAAAAGTTTGCGGGCCATTGAGTTCTCCACGTATAAATAGACAGGTTAGCGAGCATACTCCATCAGGCTCAGTACTAACCATGGTTTATGATTGATATTTGCTAAAAAAGAGCAGGTTACTCTTCCAGGAAAGCACCCGCAGACTCAAGATCACAGGCCTCTGAACTGACGCTAACCTCTGGCCTGTGGTGCCACTGGTAAGTGGCGGTCACCGGTTCTGACAGGTAATCGGGATCAGTCAGCATAAAGCTGTAATTTAGGGTGCTGCCGCCTGAATCCAGGGACAGCCTTTCTTCGACGTTCTTGCGTGCCCCCGAGGCAATACTGAAAACGTTGCCAATGGCATTGGGGTAAAAATTAGCCGTATCAATGACCAGGGTATTTTCTTCCCACCGCCCTATGGAATGCCCCTGGTAAAACTGCTCTTCGGGCTCCGGATGTGCGCGTCCGTCCATGTATATTTTTCTGACAGCCCCCATCCAGTCAGCGTTGATCTCTATATGGTCGCCCCTGCCCTCAAGCCTGTTCGCGGTTGGGTACATCATCAGGGTTGGAGTAGTGGCTGCCCTGCACTCGGCCTGCGAAAAAGATTCTGATACATCATAGGCGTCGAACGAGGCTTGCCCGGCTGGCGTCAGGGCCCAGGCCTCGCTGCTGGCGACATGAGTAAACAGGTTGGTCCGATCCGGAACCCAAGTGCCGAGAATCGAATCAGTTACTGGCGGCGTTTCATTTTCATAACGCCTGGCAAAGGCCACAGAGACACGAACCACCGTGCCATCCTGCTTGATGATTTCCCGCCCCAAGAATTCATCATTCCGGCCCCGATTGCTTGGACTGACATAAGCAATGACTGCATCACCCGGCTGCAAAGAATCCGGTGTTGTGCCCATGGGCCTGATCAGTGATGGTCCATCCACTTCAATTTCAACTTCCCTGCCCGGCTCGGTTATTAACTCAACCGACCCGTGAGGGTTAGTCCAGTTAAAGTCGGTCACCTGCCCTTCAATGGTAATAACAGTACTGCCGTCATAGGTGAAATTACCGTGATGGGCAAATAATGGGTTCGAGAGCCATAAGAGACTGTAGAAGAAAAGGTGTGAAATTAGCACTCAGGACACCGTACTGTTGAGTAGTGACAAGTGAGACTCCGAGAGGGTGATATTCGTGCAGCCTAAAATTTCTTTCAACTGACCTGGATTTGTCGCACTAGCGATTGGTGCGATTATTCCCGGCTGTGCAATCAGCCATGCCAGCGCTATCTGTGACGGGGTCGCATTGAGATCGCTGGCAACGTCATCCAGTGCCGCCAGCACTTCCATTCCCCGGTCATTGAGCATTCCCTTGACCAGTTCGGCACGGGAACTGCCCTCAAGGTCATCTTCAGACCGATACTTTCCGGTCAGGAATCCAGAGGCGAGGGAAAAATAAGTAAAAACGCCGATGTTGTTTGCTACACAGAAATCCTGAAGCTCTCCTTCAAACTCCTTCCTGTGATAAAGGTTGTAATGGGGCTGTAGCGCAACATATTTAGCAAAGTTATGTTTCCTGCTGGTAATTAGGGCTTCCTCCAGCCTGCTCTTTGTGTAGTTGGACGCGCCAATAAAGCGCACCTTACCGGCTTTGACGAGTTCATCATGGGCAGCCAGCGTTTCTTCCAGTGGTGTTTTTTCATCGTCAATATGGGAAAGGTATAAATCAATGTAGTCAGTCTTTAGACGGGTCAGTGATTTATCCACATGTTTTAAAATATTTTCCCTGCTGAGTGATGCCTTGGACATATCAAAGGAGTCTTCAATGCTGATTCCGACCTTGGTTACGATAACAACATCCTCCCTGGCAACGCTTCCTCGCTTCAGCCAGTTGCCTATAACCTGCTCTGATTCGCCACCGCGATGTCCGGGTACCCAGGCAGAGTAAACATTGGCTGTATCAATCAAATTGAAACCGGCCTCCACAAACTGGTCAAGCAACGTAAATGACATGCTTTCATCAGCAGTCCAGCCAAAGACATTGCCGCCGAATGCTAATGGAGCAACATTAAGCTCTGATGCGCCAAGGGATTGTTTTTTCGTCAATTATATCTTCCCGTAATAAAAGTCCTGACATTACCATAATTACTATGGGGGACGCAGGCCGGGATGCCCAAAGCCCTTGTTTCCATACACTTAATAAGTATAATGCGCGTTTCCTTTTTTCAGGGTTGCCTAGAATTTTCCCTGAGTCTCGCCTTGGATTGGGCCTGCAGCTCAGGTGGTTAGAGCGCTTCCCTGCGGGGTTATAAAAAGAAAGATGGGGTCGTTTTAGGATTCGCCTGAAATCTGACCACACAAAATTTGGGTCTGTAGCTCAGGTGGTTAGAGCGCATCCCTGATAAGGATGAGGTCGGTGGTTCGAGTCCACCCAGACCCACCAAATTTTGTTCTGGCTCTTTTCCTATCATTGCTTTTTCAAAACAGCTCGGACCAAAATTTCAGGTCCTGCACCTCATTGCATGTATTGCATGCAGATCAATTCAAACCTTGCCTTCACCCGAAAATTGCATATTTTCTTACACTTTCACTGTAATGGCGCAGCACCCGGTAACCAAGGAATACCAGCGCCAGTCCGCCGTACAAGACCGCATCAAAGTAGCTAGATCGCACAATCCAAACAACGTGTAGTACCGCCAGGATAACGCAGGCATAAGTTAGACGATGCAGTGTTTTCCACTTACGTCCCAGTTTACGCTGGGCCACATTAAAAGAAGTTGCTGCGAGTGGAGTTAACAGGACAAAGGACGAAAACCCGATCGTTATATATGGGCGCTCCGCAATTTCCCTGCCGATGTTGTCCCATTGCCACCCGAGTAGGAACCAGAGGAATACCAGCAGGTGCAGGCAAACATAGAAATAGGCATAAACCCCGATCATGCGTCTCAATCGAAACAGTGATGGCATATTTAAAAGGAAGCGCAGAGGTGTAATCGCAAGGGAAGCAATCAAGAATCGAATCGCCCACTCACCGGTTTCCAGTGCAAGATATTGGGCGGGATCCGGGCCCAGAAGGTCCTCTCCCCCGCTAAATGCCAGGTAGACCCCATAGGCCAGATAAGCAGCAGGCAATAAACACAGCAGGAAAACGACAGGTTTTGCTATTACCTTCACCATGAGGAATACAAAAGAATATTAAGCTGAAAGTCTCTCAACTTTCACCTTTCTATTCCTAGTAGTTGCGCCTTAGGTCCATACCAGCGTACAGGCTGGCCACCTCATCGGCATATCCATTAAACATCTTGGTTTCGATGCGACGGGGCATGAAAAGGCTTGAAGGCAGGCGCCTCTCAGTGGCCTGGCTCCAGCGAGGATGACTTACCTCAGGGTTAACGTTTGCGTAAAAGCCGTATTCACTTGGCTGAAGATCATTCCAAGTATTATTGGGCATGCTGCGGGTAAATTCGATTTTGACGATCGACTTGATGTTCTTGAAACCGTACTTCCAGGGCACAACCAGTCTTAGCGGTGCGCCGTTTTGTGCCGGTAGGATATCGTCATACAGGCCTGTTGCCATGATCGTCAGTGGGTGCATGGCTTCATCCATGCGAAGCCCTTCCTGATATGGCCAGTCAATAGTGGCAAAGCGAGAACGTTGGGCCGGCATCTGGCCACGGTCCACAAGCGTCTCGAAAGCAACAAAGTTGGCGTTGCCGTTTGGTTCAAAGCGTTTCAGCAGGTCGCCCAGTGAAAACCCAATCCAGGGAACAACCATCGACCAGGCTTCCACACAGCGCATTCTATAAATGCGTTCCTCGAAGGTATGCGGTCTCAGGATATCCTCCAGCGCGTAGATGCCTGGCTTGGCGCATTCACCGGCTACTTCTACAGTCCACGGCTCAATCCTGAACTCGCTGGCATTGCTGGAAGGATCCCCTTTGCCAGTACCGAATTCGTAAAAATTATTATAAGTGGTGACATCCGAGAAAGGGGTTAACTCTTCGTCCGTGTTGTAAGGCCCAGTTGCAGGCGCATCAGTTCGGTTTGCCGCCTTTTCCACCAACCATTCCGGTTTGCTGGCCAGGTTAATATCGACTGGTGCACGGGCGAAAAGAGCATCACCAGTCTGGGCGCTAACTGGGCCCGCTAACACGCTGCCCGTCGCGGCACCAAATGCAATGTTCGCGGAATCCTTGAGAAATTGTCTACGATTGCGATAAACCGATTCGGGTGTGATCTCAGAAGAGGGAATGTCTTTCTTGGTTTTGATCAGCATGAATAATTACCTGCCAGGGAATTTATTAAACAACGTTAAATAATTTCAATCCTAAAAAGTAGTAACCTGAAAGCCATAGAAAACTTGACGCTTTATTGGCCGGAATCCTGCCTGGGTTCAGATTCGGTTTCGTCCTCCTCTGAATTTGCTGCCGCCTGACCGACCGGAAAGGTCTTTAGCAGGTTGCCTCGCCTGGCATAGATCGCCATCAGTGGGCCTGAGCTGGCATAAATGATGGCCATGGCAAAGAGTACGATGGGCGGGTCCCAGGAGACCACTGCAAAAACCAAAACGACCAGGATCATGACGATAAAGGGGACCCGATGCTTAAAGTCCAGGTCCTTGAAACTCAGGTAACGAATATTCACTACCATGAGCGCCGCCGCTGCAAAGGTGATGAATGCAGCCACCATGGCCACCATTACTGTGACCTGAACCTGATTCTCAAAGAAAGCCCAGACCATGAAAACAACCAGTCCCGCTGCCGAGGGGCTGGCAAGACCCACGAAAAAGCGCTTGTCTGTTGTACCCAGCTGAATATTAAAGCGAGCCAGGCGTAGCGCAGCGCAGGCAACATAAATAAAACAGATAGTCCAGCCGACTTTACCCAGGCTCGACAGCGCCCAATTGAAACAAATCAGCGCCGGCGCCATACCAAAGGCAATTAAATCTGACAGGGAATCATACTCAGCGCCAAAGGCACTCTGGGTATTGGTCAAGCGAGCGACCCGGCCATCAAGTCCATCCAGAACCATCGCCACAATAATTGCGACACAGGCGCTGCTGAAGTCAGCGTCCATACAGGCGATAACGGCATAGAATCCGGCGAACATAGCACCTGTGGTCAGCAGGTTTGGAAGCAGGAAGATACCGCGGCGGCGAACCTTGCGACCGCCCTCGGAAACCACTTCCTCGTGGTCATCAATGAGCAGAATGGACTCGCTTGCAGCCCCTTCTTCCTCTTCTATATTTTCAGTTTCGTCGTTCATGTCGGCCTGTTTACCTGTTCATAAACGTGAGACAGGCGATTATAACGACTAAAAGTCCCAAATTCTGCCAAAACGCCGGTTTTTCAGGGAAATCAGGGGGTTTTATTTGTGGGAAAAGGGATTTTTGCTTAATATTGCCGCCCTGAAATTTTGCAATCATCCTTATTTTCAACGGAGTTATTAATGAACTATTTCAACACCCTTCCCTTGCGTCTGCAGCTGGAGGAACTCGGGAAGTGTCGTTTCATGGATTCTTTAGAATTTGCCAATGGCGTGGACAAGCTGAAGGGCAAGAAAATTGTTGTGCTGGGCTGTGGAGCCCAGGGTCTTAACCAGGGCCTGAACATGCGCGACAGTGGCCTTGATATTAGCTATGCACTGCGCGAAGCGGCCATCCAGGAAAAAAGACAGTCCTGGATTAACGCGACTGAAAACAGTTTCAATGTTGGCACTTTTGAAGAACTTGTTCCTGAAGCCGACCTGGTGCTGAACCTCACTCCGGATAAACAGCACTCTCCCGTCATTGAAAAGGTAATGCCGCTGATGAAACAGGGTGCCTGCCTGGCCTACTCGCACGGTTTCAACATCGTTGAGGAAGGAATGCAAATCCGTGACGACATCACAGTTATCATGGTTGCCCCTAAATGTCCTGGCACCGAAGTGCGCGAGGAATACAAACGCGGCTTCGGCGTACCAACCCTGATTGCCGTTCACCGTGAAAATGACCCCAATGGCGACGGCCTGGAAATTGCCAAAGCATATGCAGCCGCAACCGGTGGTCACCGAGCAGGTGTTCTCGAATCTTCTTTTATTGCCGAAGTGAAATCAGACCTGATGGGTGAACAGACCATCCTTTGCGGCATGCTGCAGACCGGCTCCATCCTGGCTTACGAGCGTATGCTGGAAATGGGTGTAGATTCTGCATACGCCTCTAAGCTTCTCCAATACGGCTGGGAAACTGTGTCCGAGGGCCTGAAACAAGGCGGAATCACCAACATGATGGATCGCCTTTCAAACCCTGCAAAGATAAAGGCGCACCAAGTCAGCGAGGAGCTGAAAGACATTCTTCGTCCACTGTTTCAAAAACACATGGACGACATCATGGAAGGCCGTTTTTCTTCCGGCATGATGGAAGACTGGAACAACGATGATGCCGATCTACTTAGGTGGCGTGAAGAGACTGGTGAAACCGCCTTTGAAAAATCGTCTACTGACGGCGCACCTGAAATCAGCGAACAGGGATACTATGATAAAGGCATCCTGATGGTTGCCATGATCAAGGCTGGCGTTGAACTCTGCTTTGAAACACTAACAGCGGCGGGCGTTATAGCGGAATCGGCCTACTATGAATCACTGCATGAAGTTCCCCTGATTGCCAACCTGATCGGCCGTAAGAAACTATATGAAATGAACGCTGTGATCTCTGATACCGCTGAATATGGCTGCTACCTGTTCTCACATGCTGCAGTCCCGATGCTGAAAGACTATATGCAGAGCATCGATACGGAAGTAATCGGCGGAGGCATCAATGCCAAGGAAAACGGTGTGGATGACCGCGAGCTGATCCAGGTGAATGCTGCAATTCGCAATCACCCAATTGAGGGAGTTGGCCAGGTCCTTCGCGACTACATGACTGCCATGAAGAAAGTCGTTTAAGCCTTACGCTTGATACACTAAAAAAAGCCGGGCATTGCCCGGCTTTTGATTTTCCTGCATTCAGCTTGCGCGTTACAGGGTGAGAATTTTTTCTCCCCGCGCGATACCGGACACCCCGGTACGGGCGACTTCAAGAATTGTGGTTCCTGCAAGCGCCTGGATAAAGCCATCTAGCTTCTCACTGGTGCCGGTCAACTGGATCGTATACATGGTGGGCGAGACATCCACCACGTCACCTCTGAAAATATCACAGATACGTTTGACTTCGGCACGTTGCGCGCCGGTAGCTTTCACCTTGATCAGCATTAATTCTCTTTCAATGTGACTGCCCTCGGTAAGGTCCACAAGCTTTGCGACATCCACCACCTTGTTTAGGTGCTTGATGATCTGCTCAATCTTGCGGTCATCGCCGACAGTGGTCAGCGTCAGTCGCGACAGCGTTGGATCTTCTGTCGGCGCTACCGTAAGCGAGTTAATGTTGTAGTTGCGTTGTGAGAAGAGGCCAACCACTCGTGACAACGCACCAGGCTGGTTTTCCATCAATACAGATACGATGCGTCTCATGTTATGTCCTCTCAGTCTTGCTTAAAAACATCTCGCTCATGGCGCCACCCTTGATCGCCATCGGATACACGTGCTCATTCTGATCAACAGCAACGTCAATGAAGACCAGCTTGTCCTTCATCGCCATGGCTACGTTCATTTTCTCCTGAAGCTCGCTGCGTTTTTCAATCCTGATGCCGGTATGACCATAGCTTTCCGCCAGGGCAACGAAGTCAGGCAGAGAGTCTGCATAGGTACTGGCAGAATGACGGCCGCCGTACTGCATGTCCTGCCACTGCTTCACCATGCCCAGGGCTTCGTTATTAAGATTGAGGATCTTTATAGGTAGCGCACACTGCTTACAGGTGGCCAGTTCCTGTATATTCATCTGAATACTGCCTTCACCCGTGACGCAGGCAACAGTAGCATCAGGGAAGGCAAGCTGCACGCCCATCGCCGCCGGCAGTCCAAAACCCATGGTGCCCAGGCCGCCGGAGTTGATCCAGCGTCTTGGTAGGTCGAAGTGGTAATACTGCGCGGCAAACATTTGGTGTTGTCCCACATCCGAGGTGATATATGCCTGCCCGTTGGTTGCCTCGTAAAGTGCCTGCACGGCTTCCTGTGGCTTAATGATATCGCCTTCGGCCGGCGTTACCGCGAGACACTGACGTTCACGCCAGTGATCAATTTTCTGCCACCAGGCATCCAGGGCTTCCTTGTCGACCTTCTGATTGGAGGCTTTCACCTGGTCAATCATTTCCTTCAACACAGGCTCAACCGGTCCCACGATGGGCACATGGGCTGTTACTGTTTTTGAAATGGAAGCCGGGTCTATATCTATATGCAGGATGGTGGCATCCGGGCAGAACTTGGATACGTCCGAGTTGGTGACGCGGTCATCAAAGCGCGCCCCAATAGCGAGGATCACATCAGACTCATGCATCGCCATATTGGCCTCGTAAGTCCCGTGCATGCCGAGCATGCCGAGGAATTGCTTGTCAGTGGCCGGGTAGGCACCAAGTCCCATCAGGGTATTGGTGACAGGAAATTCCAGGGTTTTGGCCAATTCTGTCAGCAGGGTTGCGCCCTCGCCCTGTATAACGCCACCTCCGCTGTAGATCACCGGCTTGCGGGCATTCATGAGTATTTCAACGGCTTTCTTTATCTGACCGGAATGCCCTTTGGTAGGCGGATTGTAAGACCGTATCTTGATCGTTTCAGGGTATTCATAGGGATACTTTTCCCCTGGGTCTGTGACGTCCTTGGGAATATCAATAACAACCGGGCCGGGACGTCCGGTAACGGCAATGTGGAAAGCCTGTTTCACAATACCGGGAATGTCTTCAGCTTTCTGCACCATGAAACTGTGTTTAACGACTGGACGGGAAACACCTATCATGTCAGTTTCCTGAAAGGCATCAGAGCCGATTGCGTCCCTAGTTACCTGTCCTGAAATGACTACCATCGGAATGGAATCCATGAAGGCAGTGGCAATGCCAGTAATCGCATTCGTAGCACCCGGGCCTGAAGTCACCAGCACAACTCCTGGTTTGCCGGTTGCCCTGGCATAACCATCAGCGGCATGCGTCGCCGCCTGCTCATGACGAACCAGCACATGGTCAACCTTGTCCTGGTTGAATATCGCATCGTAAATATGGAGTGCGGCACCACCCGGGTACCCAAATATAATTTCAACACCTTCATCGTGCAGGGCACGAATGAGCATGTCTCCACCGGAAAGCTTTTCCACTGTTCTGTCCTCTTAAACATCCGGAATTAACCGAATAAAAAAATCAGTAATTGCCATCAACCCAATCTCATGGCAAGTAGCGTACGCATCAAAACGGGCTTGAAAAGCCTGTATCATGCATCTTGTTCTTGTAGCTGTTTAGTCAGTTCTGGTTGAACCGGTAGAGGTCCCGCACACGATATGTACAGGTCAGTCTGGACATTTTCTGAACCCGTTCCAAGTTCAGTGTGCTGTCGTAGACGGTCTCTGGGGGTCAACCAACATCCATTTAGGATCGATTGGTCCTGGCGGCTGAACATGGGATCTCCAGTCAGCCCGTCCTCCAAACAGGTTGTTCACAAGCAGAAACGACCTGAGGGGCGCACTTTATGGGAATCTGAGACGCTCGTCAAGGCTCGACGCCATGAGACTCGAGGAATTCTTCGTCATGGTAGTCAATGAATTGCTGGTAATACGAAGCAAACATGGCGTGAACAAGTGCAATTGCGGGAAAAATGCCGACAATTAAGCAAAGCAGGAGATATTAGTCAGTTTCAGCAGCCACGCGTTCAGCTGCCTCCATTATGCGCAGGACGTTTTCACTCCACAGCATGTCGATATCCTTTTCACTGTATCCCCGTTTGACCAACTCAAGCGTGACGTTGAAAGTTTCCAGGGCATCATTCCAGCCCTCAATGCCTCCACCGCCGCCGAAATCGGAAGAAATTCCCACGTGCTCGATACCAATCAGGTTCACCGCATAATCAATATGATCGACCAGCATCTGCACATTGCTGCTACCCCCTTCCCTGACATAGGTATCAAAGGCCACGATCTGGATAACGCCACCATTTTCCTTCAATGCCAGTAGCTGTTCGTCATTCATGTTGCGCGGATGATCGGCAACGGCCGTGACACTGGAGTGCGAAGCTATCACCGGCGCCCTGGAATGCCTTGTGGCATCCAGCATGGTCTGTCTTGACACATGGCTAATATCCACCAGGATGCCGAGACGATTAAGCTCTTCCACTACCTCATAACCAAACGGACTCAGACCTCCATGCTCAGCTGGTCCCGTATCCCCAAACTGGGACCTGGGTTGCGCTGAGTCACCAATATCATTGTGACCGTTGTGAACAAGGGTCATATACCTTGCACCCCTGTCGCGAAAATCTTCGAGCAGGGAAAGATCCTGACCAATTACAAAACCGTTTTCGATACCGATCAATGCAACCAGTTTGCCCTCGGCATGCAAAGCGCGCGCTTCAGCCGCCGTGGTCGCAAGGCCGATCCGGTCGGGATACATGTATTCTGTCATTCGGTGGATGGCATTAAATTTTGCCACCGCATCGGTCGTTGCAAGACGGTAGTTCTCTTCAGAACGGATTTGCTGGCCCACATAGACAATGAAAAAGGCGGCATCAAGACCGCCCTGCTCCATACTGTCGAGGTTAACCTTGGCCTCCGCCGTACCCGGATCATGCTCTCTGGTAGCAAAGGTAAACGGGATATCTACATGGGTGTCGAGGGTCATGACTCGGTCATGAATCGCGCGGGCTCGGGCAATGAGATCGTCATCGGTTGCAGCGAAGATGGAGACAGGGAGCAGGAGACAGAAGGCAAGAAGAAAAGACTTTAATAATTTCATGATTCTGCTCTTGTGAAATTTATTGAATGCTGATCAGCACACTATCGTTGCAGTTAACCTTGGCAAGCATGAAACTGATAGATAATTTTCTCAATATCATTTTAAAGATTGAAACCAAATGCCTGGATTAGTGGGTCATAGAATATATGACGTAATTGACCGCAAATCGATAGGCAAGCGCAGTGAGATGTTCCGGATAGGTAGGGGTATCCGCATGCTCCCAGGCATCACCAAGGTCCATGTTGTGATTGATTGCCACCACAAGGCGGCCATGATCATCATAAATACCGCGCCAGTGCGGTTCGTAACCATCCTGTTCATAGGTGACGCCGCGGTAGAAGGCGCCCAGCCCCGGGATCTGGACTTTCTGGTTCAGGTCAAAGAGCACATGAAACACTTCGTCGTCATCCGCTATGTCGAGTATCGGGCGGTTAGGAAACACTCTTTTCATGCCCAGTTCGAACTGGGACCATTCGTAGGAGCCATGAAAGTCATCCACCATCAGGAAGCCCCCGCGCATCAGATAATCACGTAGCTTGGCAGCTTCTTCCATGCTGAGAGACCAGCGTCCTACCTCGACACCGTATAGCCAAGGGTAGTCAAAAATATTGTCTTCGGTGAGATCAATACGCTCACCTCCCTCCCCGTTATAGAGGGCGACTTTGGTCACATCCACGTTGGTCAGCCTGCTGATGCCTTCAGTTAGAAAATGCTCAGCTTCGGGCCAGTCTGTAGTCCAGGAACCTCGCCCCCAGCCGCCGCGGCCGCCAAGGCCGTTCCCGTTGTATTGCAGACGGGCAAAATGAAATTCGGAGCCATCGATATCAGCAGGGACATTACCGAAGGTTCTTGGCGTGACCACCATGGAACCCGCACGCTGTCCAGATACCAATGAGCAGCCCAACGCCATCAGTGCTGTGAAGACGCACCGGGCAAGAAATTTTTTGTGGCGGGTAATAAGCGCTTTCATAGTACTTGAGAGCGAAAAATGACGGTCTTTATTCATCAACCCACTATAAACCAGCCCTTTGGGAAAGAAAACTCGCAAACCCTATTCGACTGTTCAGAACCGGAAGGTGTAATTAAATTTCAGTGAAATATCGGCACCTGTGGAGACAAAGGTGTTGTCCTTGTCGAAATCCTGCAGTCCGTAGTTAAAGACCAGGAAGGCCTGGCGACCGGCCTGGGGAATCCAGTGCAAACGGGAATTAAAGCCCATCACTTCGGAAACGTTATCGTACTGAAGCAGATTGCTCCAGGACAGGGTGGAGGAAAAGGCGATGCGGGTATTAAGGGTAAATAGCCGAACGGTGAAGTTGCCTGCGGGCAGGTCTATTTCTGTTTCCGTGTAGTTCACGCCAATGTCATAGTTGCGTGTCGGCCGCCAGTTCAAACCGGCACCACGCTGCCAGCGCTTGCCATTGTAGTAGTCACCAAACCGCGTCGTGATACGCCCCGAGATCTTGCGCTGGTTGCCCAACTGCAGGCCAAGCAGATTTTCATAAAAGGAATAATCGCCTGCGGGAATTACAACTTGGCGACTGCCATCCGAGGAACGGTTAATGAGAAGGCTCTTCAGTTAGCAGTTCGATTAAACAGAAAAGATATAACTCCAGAAGAGAGGCGAGAAGCGTTCAAAGATATTGCTTCTTACATCTTGGAGAAGCAGACAACATTAAGAGAGTTCGCTCAACAGACGCTTTCTGAAGGAGCGGATCCTCCTGCCAAGGATCTAGGAATGGCTGATGAAGAGGAGATTTTAATGGATACAGCTAAAAAGAAACGTCAGCAAAAGAACTGG
>RFVC01000151.1 GCA_009922595.1 Gammaproteobacteria bacterium
GATCGGGAACAGTACGAAAAACGACCAGATGGCCAGAAAAGAATAGACAGCAACCTTGGTAACCGGCGCCATCTTGCCAACAGATGGCGGCTCGAAAAGTCGTTCCATCAGGCTGCGATTCTGCGGGTCAAATTTGATATTGATATCCTTCATGACCGTGCCTTTCTAATCTGGCCGAGAACCACATAATTAAAGAAGGAGGCACAGACCACGACCGTTAAAATCAACAGAAGATAGGCAATGGCAGCAGACGAGCCTATATCATTAGCCCGCCAGACATAGACCGAATGCAGGGTCATGGATTCTGTAGAAGAGCCAGGGCCACCACCGGTCATGATATTGGGCAGATCCATAATTTTGAAAGCTTCAATTGCGCGGATCAGCAGAACGGTAACGGCTACAGGCACAACCTGTGGCCAGGTCACCTCGCGAAAAATATGGAAACTGGAGGCACCATCAACCTGTGCCGCTTCGACGTGGTCACGCGGTACATTTTCAAGCGCTGCCAGCATACAGATAAAAATAAAGGGTATCCATTGCCAGGAATCGCAGATCACCATAACAAATCTGGCTGACCAGGGGCTGGCTGACCATACCCAATCCTGAATCCCCAGCAGGGTAAGAATAGGCTCAAACGGGCCTTTGGTTACATCTGCTATCATCCGCATGGCAAAGCCAACACCAAGGGGCGTTACCATGAGCGGGATAAAAAATAGTACTCGGAAAAAATTTCTTCCCCTAATGGGCTGAGAGCAAAGAAAAGCAAGACCTGTACCGATTGCAAACTGCACGGCACAGCCAAATAAAACATAAAATAACGTTGTATAAAGCGTACCAATAGAATTGCCCGAAAGAAGCGAGGCACATAAAATCCAGGCAAGGAAAATGGCCATTGCAGCTGAGATAGATCGCCCCAGCATCCGCACCCAGGTTGCATTCTTCCAGGAGCGGTAGAGCCACCAGAGAACGGCCACGACAATCACAGCAAAAATAATCATCCCCAAAATGCTGACCGGCTCGGTGCGACCCAGAAAATGCATCTCGCTGCTACCAAAAAACTGCTTTTCGAAATTGCGAAACCCGACATAGCGGAATTTCAGGCCGTCGCCGGTAAACCTTACCCGGCTCAGCGCAAATACCATCGAATAGATGGTCGGAAAGATAGCAAAAATCAGAATAAGTGTTACCGCAGGCGCGATAAAGAAGCTGCCCGCATGGCGGTCACACCATTCGCGCCACTTCTCGCCTGATGAAAGTCCAGCCGGGGAATCCCCCGGCTGGATGTTGCTTGTTTTATATGGCATTGTGTCTTACATCAGCTGCCAAGAGCGAGTGCCTGAGCCGCAATCTGCTCATCACGACCGAAATCTTCGGTGATTTCTTCCCAGCCTTCCTCGATATTTTCCAAGGCTTCTTCAACCGTGATTTCCCCTGCCAGATACCGCGCAAGCTCGGTGTCCAGAACAACAGAAGTATATTTCTGTGCGCCGGGAATTTTCATATCGGACGCCATATTGAGGTTGTTCAGAGCCCCATTGATAGCACCAATATAGTTCTCGGCAAGTTCTTTTGGCATACCAGCCTCAATGAACAGGTCAGGGCTGGATAGTTGTGACAGGCGATAAGGGTTGTAGCCCGTTGCGCCAATGGTGACATCCACACTCGATTGTGCTGACTGGTTCATATAGGAAAGGAACGCATAGGCAGCATCTTTTGTCTTCTGGTCTGCCTTTTTGTTAATGGCACCAGCCCAGCCACCAAAAGCAGCGAACGGTGCATAGTTGATACCATCAACAGAATGCGGTGCATTCGTCTTGATGGCCGGAACCAGATTTCCTGTGGATCTGTTCAGAACCATCCGCGAGCCGAGGCCGGATATCGCATAAAGCTTGCCTTTGATAGCAGATGCATCATCGTCA
>RFVC01000152.1 GCA_009922595.1 Gammaproteobacteria bacterium
TTTCAAAGCTCCATTTTATTGACTGACTGGTCAGTCAGTTTTATAATTTTTTAGATATTTGTCAAGAAAATTTTGGGGTTATACGACTTGGAAGCCTTAAAAGAACACATACCAAGCAAGCGGGAGCAACAAAAAGAAGCCCGCCGCAACGCCATAATAGATGCGGGTTTCCAGGAATTTGCCCTACAGGGGTTTACGGCGGCGAAGCTTGATGATGTTGCTGTGCGGGCTGGGGTAGGCAAGGGCACTATTTATCTTTATTTCGACAGTAAAGAAGCCCTTTTTGAGGAAGTCGTGCGCAAAAACATGTTTCCACTACGAGATGAAGCCAGGCAGTTTGCTGAATCATTTCAGGGAACAGCAACCGAATTACTGACTTTACATTTAGAAAAAATGTACGAAACACTGCACCAGGACAAGATGCCAGAGCTGGTAGCTATGATCATGGGCGAAACGTCACGCTTTCCTTCGCTTACTGACTTTTTTTTCAAGGAAATGATAGAAAATCACCAGAGTCTGCTCAGAGATATCATCCAAAAGGGGGTGGATCGTGGCGAGTTTCGAGAGTCAGCTTTGCGGCAGTTTACGCAGATCCTCATCGCTCCCGCCATGATCAGTGCCATCTGGCGATTGCAATTTGATGAGCAGTCGCCCATCGATTTCGATGAGTATGCCAGGGCGCATATCGAATTCGTATTACGAGGTCTCAAAACCTAAATCCCCATTGATCTCAATCAAAGGTCTACCTCTTTTAACTTTTCATAAGCCGATCTTTGTTCTAGATTAGCCTCAATGCTCCAAAAGACTTTATGAGATCTCCCGTCGTATATTTACTTATGATTGATCTGCTTGCTTTTTTTGGAAGTGCCGCGAAGTGGTTTACCACGTTTTCGCGAACGGGCCTACAGAGAGTTGTCCGCCCTGGAGTGCTAAGTTGGGTGCGGCCACGATTAAGGCACTGTTAGAAATTATTTATAACCGCTATGTAGGTCACTAAATCCAACGGACAGGTAGGCAGCGACCTGCCCGCCACTTAATTTGCACGTTTTTTTTCAAGGAAGACATGAACAAAAGGATCAGTTTCATCATTAGTATTGCAGGAATAGTCGGTCTGATTATTTTTCTGCATTACTACACTTTACCGCAGGAAGGGTTGAGACCCGATGTCATGGGCAAGATTGCCGCCAAGTCAATCAGCGAGGTTAGCGGCATGGCAAAAAGTGCCGGCTATGAAAACACCTACTGGGTGGTTAATGACAGCCGAAACGGCACAAGGCTTTTTGCCGTTAACCGTGAAGGCAACACCATCATTCCAACGTTTTCCCGTTTTTCCTATTACGGCGAAGAAAAAGTAGAAGGAAAAGAGCTGTGGCCTGGATTCCGTGTACTTTATGCAGAAAACATCGACTGGGAATCCATGACAATCGATGAAAGTTACCTGTACATCGCCGACACCGGGAATAACTTTAACAACCGGCGCGACCTGGGCATTTACCTGATCAGCGAAATTGACCCGACTGCATCGACCCAGTCAGCCGCCATCAGGTTTATCCCGGTGCATTACCCAGAGCAGGAAGAATTTCCGGGGCTGGGTGAGCGCCACTATGACAGTGAAGCTCTGTTTTTGTTTGAAGATAGCCTGTATCTCATCACAAAGCACCGTGATCAGAGTGGGTCGTTTGAACCCGGCGCTAACCTGTACCGTCTGGACTCAAACGATGAAGACGCATCCAACGCACTCACCCTCATCGAAAACCACCCAAAAATGATGGCTGTGACCGGTGCCGAGCTATCACCCGACGGAAGCATGCTTGCCGTTATTTCCTATAATGATCTCTGGATTTTTGATCGTCCTGAACAGGGTGACCACTGGTTGTCCTCGAGCCATCGCCGCTACCCCCTGGACACCCTC
>RFVC01000153.1 GCA_009922595.1 Gammaproteobacteria bacterium
GCGCACCGGAACACTCAGAGCGCTAGTAGACATGACAGAATTCGGCGCGCGATTTGAAGACATCGAATCCGGCTTCCTGCTTATCGCGCGCGCCCAGGACGACGATTCCATCGCCTGGGACTGTGTCGCGGACAGAGTCACGGTGGAGGCTCTCGGCAAGCGCTACCTGCCAGAGTCCTGCAGTGCTGGGGAAGAAGGTGGAGATGCGCAAGAGAATGTCGCAGGCGATCAGCTGGATGAATGACGCGAAAGCGAGCTAGCGCATCGCTCACGCCAGACGCAGTGTGTTGGTGTCTGTCCGCTTTCTTTCTGCAAAAACAACACGGTTTTGAGCAGACACTAATGCATTGTTGTTCAGAGTCAGAAATGCGGGCGATGCGACACCGAAGCGCTGTGATGGGCCGGGATTGTCAGGCTCAAGCGGCTGAGGTTCCTTTATGTATGCCAACCCTTATGTATGCCAACCCCTATGCATGCCAAAAAGGCATCACCGACTCTGCTGGAAGCTGGATAGGGTGGCCAAAATCCAAGTAGCAGAGCCCGATAGCCATTTTGAAGGCGATCGGTTCAACCCGTTTCTGCAGATTTACTCTCAAAAGTCGACTTCTGCTCTTCCTAATACCTGCTCCGGGGCGTTAGTCTCTCAATGGTGAGTGGTGACAAAAAAACAGGCCAGGATATTCATCAAGCCGGCAGAGCCCTATCAGGCAGGCCCGGCGTAGCCAGCGAGCTTGAAGAAGCCAGACAAATGGCAAAAGAAACCTATCGAAAAGCGAGGGCAAGCAGGAAAAACCCTGTGGCCAAAAACATGAATGCTGTGAATAAACCTGCTGTTCACAGGGATCGCAAAAATGATTATCGCCGAATAGAAAAACACACCAAAAAAGGAGGTGAAGAATGAACGACAAGTCGTTAAAAATTTTGCTGGGGATTATTGCCGTGAATCTCAGCCTGCAAACGGTTAAAGAGTTTGAGCTGTTTCCGGCGGCTCATGCGGCGAGCGGAATTCAGAAAATCGCGCTTTGCGATGAGTATGGACGAGTTTGTGCTGAGATGGAGCGGCACGTCAGCGGAAACAGGATACGGGTTGAAACCGGACAGTAATCAGACCGTTGCGGCAAGGCTTCTGAAAACGGCGGATTTAGGCAAACTGCGTAAACGGCAGAAAGGAAATAACCAGAATGCAGAGCATGAGGATAAGCAGAGCAACTAAGAGGTTTTTCATAGTTTCCGTTTGTTGGGAATGGTAATTATCTCAGGTACCCGAAGCTGGCTGAATCTTTTGGGTGACTGTTTGATACTTGGGGTCGCCGTCCAGCGTAGCACTAACAGCCCTCTCAAGCACCTTCGGTGCGTCTGGGCGCTCCGAAAGCGTTTGCTTTAACTCTCCATTCAAACTGTCCAGGCCGCGCTCCTGCTGATCTGCCACGCATGAAGGGTGTTTTAGTCATGATGTGTCATGTCCTAATGTTCACTTAACTGATTGGAGTCGAGCATGATTCAAACTCTTAAAAAATATCGCTTCTGGATTTTCATTACGCTTGCCGCTTTGCTCTTGTCAGTCGACTGGCTGCTTGGCGTTGAGGCTCGTCCGCTCATTGATGGTCTAGGTTTTATCTTCTTCATGCTGGGGTGCATGTCAGTCCCTGACAACTTTGGTAAAAAAGAAAAGCAGCCATAGGCACCTATTCAGGTTTTCGACTCACTCTCCTCTGATTTCGTAGCTTGCTTGATGGCATGTTAGCAGGCTGACCATACTCCCCGGAGGCTGAAAGATATGGCTTCAGGTTAGTCTGGTAGCACCCGCGTATAGAAAATCGCGCCAGTTGTTCCAGCTGTCTTCAGATAGTGGAATTGATCAGAACCCACTGAAAGAGTGGGTGGTACCAGC
>RFVC01000154.1 GCA_009922595.1 Gammaproteobacteria bacterium
CTACCTGGGCGAACTCGTCTGTGGTGAAATCTTCACTGCCTGAGAAGGTGAAAACGTTCTTGCTGGCCAGTGTGTTTGACACATTGGGTGTGCCGGTCACTGTGACAGTGGCATTGCCTTTTTTGTCTGTGACTGCGGTGATATTGCTTCCACTGGTTGTATAACTGCCAGTGTCTGAAGCATCAAACCAAGCGGCTGTGGTAGCATTGGCATCAATGTCTAAATCTGTTGGTGTCCAGTCTACAGTGCTGGATCCTGTGTCCTGCATTAGTCCTGTGACAGCATTGTCACGTAGGTATGTTCTTGCCTGTGCTTGTGTGAGTGTTGGATATACTTCTGCCAAATTGAGGCGCGCCAAATCGCTTGGCGATTTTATGCGTGGCAGATACTTCATGTTGTAATGGTATCGGCGAACTAAGAAATAAGAGAGCGCAAGACGTACTGCATGATCCCACCATGGCGATAGTAATCCGCCTCGCCTGGGGTATCGATACGTACCTTCGCGGTAAAACTCTTATCTCCCGCAGTCACCTTTACGCTAGCGGGGATTCCACCTTCATTGAGAGCTGTGACACCCTCGATGGAGAATGTCTCTTCGCCAGTGAGGCCAAGTGACTCAGGGTTCTCGCCATCATTAAATTGAAGTGGAAGAACTCCCATTCCAATCAAATTTGATCGGTGAATGCGCTCAAACGATTCTGCAATAACTGCTTTGACTCCGAGCAGCGCTGTTCCTTTTGCAGCCCAATCGCGCGATGAACCTGAGCCATATTCTTTTCCAGCCAGAATGACCAATGGAATTTTTGCTGCTTGATATGCCATCGAAGCTTCATAGATTGTGGTCTGTTCACCATTGTTGAGGAAGTTTCTTGTAAAACCACCTTCAACGCCGTTAAGGAGTAGATTCTTCAATCGAATATTCGCAAATGTGCCTCTAATCATCACTTCATGATTTCCGCGGCGCGAACCGTAGGAATTGAAGTCAGCTTTAGCAACACCATTCTCAGCAAGATATTTACCTGCTGGCGAGTCAGCTTTAATGGATCCCGCAGGTGAGATGTGATCTGTTGTTACGGAATCACCGAGTTTGGCTAGCACGCGAGCGCCTTTGATATCTGTGACGGGAACTGGATTGCGCGGCATTCCTTCAAAATATGGTGGCTTACGTACATACGTTGATTTCGCATCCCACTCAAATACTTTTCCAGTAGGCGTAGCAAGTGAAGTCCAGCGATGATCGCCAGCAAAAACACTCGAGTAATCCTTCTTGAACATTTCAGAGGAAACCACTCCATCAATGACAGCTTGGATCTCAGAAGGGCTAGGCCAGATATCTTTGAGGAAGACATCATTTCCTTGCGCATCCTTGCCAAGTGGATCTTTATCGAAATCATGATCCATAGAGCCAGCGATTGAATATGCAACAACCAAAGGAGGTGATGCCAGATAGTTCATCTTCACATCAGGGCTGATACGGCCTTCAAAGTTACGGTTGCCGGAGAGCACTGCTGCTACCGCTAGATCATTGTCATTGACCGCTTTGCTTACTTCGACTGGAAGCGGACCAGAGTTTCCAATACATGTCACGCAACCATAGCCAACGAGATTAAAGCCAAGTTTTTCAAGATATGGCGTTAGCCCTGACTTTTCATAATAGTTCGTTACTACTTTGGAACCAGGAGCGAGCGTGGTTTTTACCCACGGTTTGCTCTGTAGGCCTTTTTCAACTGCCTTCTTCGCCAACAAACCTGCGCCAATCATGACGCTCGGATTTGAAGTATTGGTGCATGACGTAATCGATGCAATCACAACTGAGCCATTTGTTACCGAGCCAGTTTGTGAATTAATTGTGACATCAACCGGAGTGCGCGCACTCTTATCTGAAAGATA
>RFVC01000155.1 GCA_009922595.1 Gammaproteobacteria bacterium
AATGGCACCCACTGTAAAGCGGAATTTGCGCAGCCTGTTTACCCGTGCGCGCCCCACCGAACAGGAGCTGCGCACGCTTCACGGCATTTTGACCCTGCTGGGGCGTGACCAGCCAAAATAGGCAGAAATGCTTGACAATGGCGGATAAATCGCTATCCTCGCGCCATTCCCGGGAACGTTGACCTTTCAGATAAGCTGGTTGGCCACGGCAATTTTGCCCTACCGGGACAATAAAGGATGAAATATCATGGCACCAAAAGTCGAACATAAACGACATTCTTCGAAACATAAAATTGACAGACGTTTAGGGGTAAATCTCTGGGGTCGTCAAAAATCTCCTGTAAATGCCCGCTCTTATGCGCCTGGCCAGCATGGTCAGCGCCGCAAAAAGCCTACCGATTTCGGGATTCAGCTGATGGCCAAGCAAAAGCTGAAAGGCTATTACGGCAATATCGGGGAAAAGCAGTTTAAAAAATATTATATCGAGGCTTCACGCCGCCGCGGCGATACAGGCCAGAATCTGATCGGCCTGTTGGAAAGCCGCCTGGATGCGTTTTTATATCGCTCAAAGCTGGCGCCAACCGTGTTTGCCGCCCGCCAGATCGTTAATCACGGTCATGTGCTGCTGAATGGCAAGCGTTGTAATATCGGCTCGGTTATCGTTAAAGTGGGCGATGTTATCCAGCTGCGCGAAAAAGCCAAGCAGATGCCATCTATCCTGGAAGGCATTGGCTCTATTGAACGCGATGTGCCAGAATATATCGAAGCCGATCACGACAAGATGAACGCAACATTCCTGCGTGTACCGACACTGGATGAAGTGCCCTATCCGGTACAGATGGAACCAAATCTGGTTATCGAATATTATTCACGCTAATTTGCGGCGTTTTAACGCCTCTTATTTTTGAATATAAAGCGCCTCTGATAGCTCTCGGGGGCGCTTTTTTTGCCTGTGGTGCGGAATATTGCCATGATTTCGCCTATCTCTTAATCATGATAGGCTTATAGATAGAACAGGGCAGGGCAGGCCAAAACGCCCCCGAACAGCATGAAAGGCAGAATGGAAATGGAGTTCCAGACGCTGACGCCGGATACGTCGAGAGTTGTCTGGCTGGGAGTGCTTGATAAACGTCTTTACGTGGTCAGTGGCTATATGAATACGACCTTTGGAAAGTTATGGAAACACTGGCCGCATCGTTTGATTGAAGACGACCGTATTATTCTTCGTATTGATGGCAAACTCTATGAGCAGCGCCTGGAACGACTGATGGAACACCCACAGCTGACTGAGCTCATGACCATCTACGCCGAAAAGTACGGTGCTGGCCTGGCAAGCGCAGGCCCCGTGCAACTGCAAGCTGCACTCACTAACGGCGATTTCTGGTTATTCGAGGTCGTAGACCGGTGACGGCCGATGAGACTCTGAAGAAGAGCTGCATACCAGAAAAAAGTAGAAGCGTAAGACGCTGCCGCGACCTCGCTGCGTAAATCTCAGGAAAACAGAGGTTTCAAACAAGACCCTATCTTCGCGCCCAGGCACACTGCGCTGGAATTTTTCATTTGTCTGTCAACCAATCACCTGCACCTGCGTTTGTAGTTACATGCCTCAAGCAAAATCAGCTGAGAGCATTACCAAACGTGTATCAAGGAACAGACAATGAAAAATACATTCGCTTTCAATGCAACAGTTAAAACCGTTGTGTCGGCTACTCTGCTACTGGGAACATTGGGTTTTGCCCAGCTGTCACTGGCAGGCGACCTGGGCGACAGGATAGATCGCCGCCTCGACAACAAGGGCGATCGCATCAATGACCGACTCGATCGTCGTGCGGAAATTGCTGAAGACCGCGGTCGCTATGG
>RFVC01000156.1 GCA_009922595.1 Gammaproteobacteria bacterium
ATGTTTTTCTCCTAGTCAGGGGTACTGGAGAGCGACGGCGGCGAAACCCCACCTTCTCCATGTGCCACAGCCTACCAAACCACGCTTCAAACAAGGTCTGCAAAAGGTGACAGTTCGCCCACATATTGGAGACTGAGGTGGTCGAGGCTACGTATCGGAAAGACCAGAGCACCATCACAGCAATAAAGCGAGTCTGGTTCAGAAAATAGCGTGCTCTTCGGTCATGAACACACTGGACTGGCTGAAGTCGATAAAACGGCTTTCATCTTCTATCAACCTGGCTTGCGCCTCGACCCCCTCCTTCGACGACATGCCTCGGTCGAGATCATCCTGACTTTCCCACCATACCTCCGTGATGCCGTCATAGGCTGGCTTCAGACCGCGGCTTTCGACCATCAACGCGTTCAAGTCGGGTAACGTGGTGTGACTTTGCACATAGCGGCAGGCGCCGATCGCTTCTGCGACTGACTTTACCAGCGGCCCGTGCTCGTCGAGCCAGTAGCGATAAAAGGCCTCACTCTCAATGTCGTCGCGTTTTCGAATGCAATAAACCAGCTTGATCATGCATGTCACCTCACTCTGTAGAGGGTTACGGGCGTCGAAGCAGTTTCTGGCCCTGCTTCTTCAGGTAGATCATTTCGGGAATGCCCAAGAGATTGAATACAAGAAAGAACAAGAACCATTTTTTCTGATCCAGCTTGGATGCCAACCAGCAGGCTTGGTAGGTCCAATACACCTCCCATATGGCCAGTAAGATAATCAGGGCAGTCACAAAGCATCCGCAGTCGCTGGAGATGCCGAAACCATATCAAGGCGCGACCTTCGGGGGTAGCTGAGCCACCATATGGCAACGCAGCGTCATGCTGTTGAGATTGACAGCCAAAGCGATGCGAGGAAAAGTGACCGGGGGAGAAAGATCATGAGCGAACCAGCCGACTTTGTATTCACGCCGACGACCAAGGCACCGGATCCTGACCTGGGACTTGAGCGCATTCCTGTTGATCGCTATACCGATCCAGCGTTTCTGAAGCTCGAGGATGACCGCATTTGGTCAAAAACCTGGCTATTGGCCGGGGCTGCCTGCGACGTAGCGCAACCGGGCGACTTTTTCGTCTTCGAAAATCTCCGCGAGTCGATTCTGGTCACGCGTGCTGAAGACGGTGTCGTCAGAGCTTTCTACAACGTGTGCCAGCACAGAGGGAACCAGCTCAAGCAGTCTGGCTGTGGCCATTCACCTTATCTTAGCTGTGGCTTTCATGGCTGGGAGTACCACCTCAATGGCTGCATAAAAGCGATACCCGAAGCGCACGATTTCCCTCAGGGTGTTCCGGCAGAAAAGCTCAACTTAAAGGAGCTCAAATGCGACGCATGGGGAGGATTCATTTGGGTATCAATGGACCCCGATATAGAGCCCTTAGTCGACTACCTCAGCATTGTGCCGGAGCATCTCGCGCCTTATGAGCTTGATTCGATGGTGCTCGTCTCTGACGAGACAATCGAGTGGAACTGTAATTGGAAAACCTCCGTTGATATTTTTTCAGAGACCTATCACGTGCGAGGCGTGCATCCCGAATCTGAGTACGTTGCCGATGATGTCAATGTGCAAATAGATCTCTACGGTCCACACACGCGCTTTATCGCTCCTATGTATATCCCCAGCCCTCGAAAAATTGGTCCAGACAAGGCCCTGAATGAAACGATGGTTGCCTACCTGAAATCTGAGGGATTTCCGGTGGAGAGCTTCCAGGGAGATGTCACAACGCTTAGAGGGGCCGTGGCTGCCCACAAACGGTCAATGACCAATGAGCATGGCCTCGATTTTTCAAAACTGACAGACGATCAACTGACGGCTGATTACCA
>RFVC01000157.1 GCA_009922595.1 Gammaproteobacteria bacterium
GGCAAAATCACAGTGCATGCCTTCGTCTCTGCTGATCAGCTCATTGGAAAAAGTGAGGCCCGGCATCAGTCCTCTTTTCTTTAGCCAGAAGATGGAACAAAAGGACCCGCTGAAGAAGATGCCTTCCACTGCGGCGAAAGCAATGAGTCGCTCCGCAAAGGAGGGAGACTCGATCCAGCGCAGTGCCCAGTCCGCCTTTTTCTTGATCGCTTCAAACGTCTCGATCGCATGGAACAGTTTGTTCCGCTCCTCCGGGTCTTTGATGTAGGTGTCGATGAGAAGAGAATAGGTTTCTGAGTGGATGTTCTCCATCATGATCTGAAAGCCATAGAAGAATTTGGCCTCCGTGTACTGCACCTCGTTGACGAAGTTCTCCGCCAGATTTTCATTTACAATTCCATCACTCGCCGCAAAAAAGGCCAGGATGTGCTTGATGAAATAGCGCTCGTCGTCATTGAGCTGGTTGTTCCAGTCGGTAATGTCCTGTTGCAGGTCGATCTCCTCCGCCGTCCAGAAACTCGCCTCCTGTTTTTTATACCATTCCCATATATCATGGTGCTGAATGGGGAAGAGTACAAAGCGGTTCTTATTCTCTTTCAGTATGGGCTCTTGTTGCTGCATTGCTCGGTTCTTCAAGGGCGAAAAGGTCTGCTTTTGGCCTTCAAAAAAGGCCTTAACAGACTGTTTTTCAGTTTTTTAATTATGATTTAGCTGACCAAATATCTCAAGAGGGAGAAGGGCCAACATTTAATCTCTTTTCAAATTTTGCGCAGGCATTTTTTGGAAGCAAGGTGCATTTATGCACAATGTGAATCAGTTTTCAACAGGGGTCCGATCGCGATGCCGCGCAAAGTCCATATTGTAAGACGCCCGACATGGACAAGTGTTAATTCAAGGTTAAGCGGTGGAGAAATTCACAGGCATTGTGAACAAACTACCTCTTCCCGTCCAGCAGGTGGGCATGCACTTGTTCCAGCTCGTGGTACCACTCCGGTCCAAAGCGTCGGATCAGGGCGTCTTTAAGAAAGACATATACCGGCACCTCAAGCCGTGCGCCCAGCTGGCATGCGGGATCGCATATCTTCCAGCGGTGATAATTGAGCGCCTTGAAACTTGAATAGCTGCTCACGCGGACCGGGTAGAGGTGACAGCTGACGGGTTTGCGAAAAGCTGTCGCGCCTGCTTTCCATGCCTTTTCGATCCCACAAAGGGCCTTGCCATTCTCAAAAATGGCGTAGGCGCAAGCACCCTCCTCGACCAAAGGAGTGCCCAGATCTCCGTCCGAATCGATCACTGAGCTTCCCTGTCGATCGATGGCCTTTCTGCCTTCATCGAGCAAATAGGGTTTGATGGCATCGTATTCTTTGTCCAGTATAGCCCGCTCTTCATCCTCCAGCGGCGCTCCTGAATCTCCCTGGACACAACAGGCCCCTTTGCAGGCCTCGAGGTCGCAGACAAAGGCTTTGTTCAACAGATCCCGGGAAACAATGGTGTCGCCGATCTCGATCATAGGTGCCGAAGATAGCCTGCTCATTTGTCTATTTTTGCCGCGTGCAAATAGAAGTCGTCAAATCAAAGCTGCACCGGGTCACGATCACCGGCGCCGACCTCCACTACATCGGCAGCATCACCATCGATCAGGACCTTTTGGATGCCGCGCATATGATCTCTGGGGAGAAAGTAGTTGTGGTGAATGTCAACAATGGAAGTCGACTGGAGACCTATATCATTCCTGGAGAACGCGGAAGCGGAGAAGTGACCATGAATGGACCGGCTGCCCGACTCGTTCAAAAAGGGGATGTGGTCATTGTCTTTTCCTATGCTTTGATGGAGTTTGAGGAGGCCAAGGCATTCAAACCG
>RFVC01000158.1 GCA_009922595.1 Gammaproteobacteria bacterium
CTTGTGCATCCGACATACAACACCGGCCTTTATGGTGAGGGTCTTGGCAGGATTGCTGGCGATATTCAGGTTTTTGAACTGCTTCCAGATGCTCGCGCATTGATGGGCATAATTGACCCCTTAAACCCACCAAGGAATGCGTTACGCGCTCTTGAGATGAAACCCTATGGGGGTGTAATCACGGAAAGCGCTCTCAGGGCTATTGAAGATCGCAGAAGATAATGGTATTGCTGTCATATTGCTGGCAGTGGTACACTAGCAGAAGGAACGTGGCCTTATCCACGGCAGGAACGTGACCTTATTCACGGCATTTACCTATACAAAGGGCAAAACTATGGCAGAGATGCAACCAGACGATTACGTTGAAGAATCTGACTTTGATCAAGTTGGGGTTGAAGAAACGCAAGAGGCTGAAGATCAGGACGAAGGTCTTGATCCCGATTCATCACCGGGGTCTGGGGGAACCCAGAAACAAAAAGTTGTTTTTTCGGAAGAACAGCAGAGAATTTTCGATCAAGCTATTGCTGAAAAGACCCTGAAGTTTCGGGAGGCCGAGCGCAGGGCAGAAGCACTAGAGCGTGAGCGGGAAAGGCTGTTGCAACAGATGCCGAAGGAACAGCGTCCGCAAGTTCCAGAAATGCCTGACCCGTTTGCTATATCCGATGAGGAATACAAGAGGGCGGTAATAGAAAGGGACGAGCGGCTAAAGCAGGCTGCCGCTTTCGATGCCCAGCAACGCTACTTGCAAGAACAGCAGGAGCGTATGGCAGAGGAAAGGCGCCTACAGCAGCAAGAGGCTTTGAACAGCAAGATTGCCGCATACGCATCACGGGCAACCAAGATGGGTATCAAGCCAGAAGAACTGCAAGTGGCTGGAGCCACGGTCAGTAACTTTGGTATTCAGAACGACTTGGTCAACTTCATTATTGAGGACGATCAAGGCCCACTGATTACCAAATACCTGTCGCAGAATCTGATGGAACTTGAGAACATCCGAAACTTGTCCCCGATGGAAGCGGCGATCCGAATTGCTACCGAGATAAAGCCAAAGGCTGTTGCCCTGAAACGTAAGGTAAATCAGGCTCCAGACCCTGTTGAAACGCCGCAAGGTGCAGGAATATCCCCCAAGCCAAGGGGGCCGTCAGGAGCCACTTTTGAATAGAGGTGACTCAAAATGGCTAACAATCTTAATAGTAACGTAACCCGGAAAGTCGCTCGCGTCTTTCTGGATGCGTTTGAAAGCAATCGCGTTGTAACCAAGACCGTTGACACGCAGTTGCTGTCTGGCAAGTTTAATCCTTCCAGCGGCTCTACTGTTGACTTCAAGCGTCCGCACGATTACAACTCAATCCGTACCGCTGGCGGTGATATCAGTTCTGCTACCAAGTCTGACATCATTGCTGGTAAAGCAACTGGTACTGTCCAGAACTACTTCACCGTAGCTACCGAATGGGGCAACGTAGAAGAAGCGCTGGAACTGGATCAGCTGGACGAAATTCTGGCCCCGATGGCCCGCCGCATTGTTACCGATCTGGAAGTTGATCTTGCTGCATATATGCTCAAGAACTCCTCCCTGAAATACGGTAACCACGGTACTGCCGTTGATGCGTGGTCAGACGTAGCTGGCGCCGGCGCCCTTATGGACAGCGTTGGTGTTCCCATGTCAGGTGACAAGTATTACCTGATGAACCCGTTCACCACTACCAGCTTGGCTTCTGCCCAGAATGGCCTGAATGCCGCTGATAGTCTGGTGCGCACTGCATGGGAAAAGTCTCAGATTTCCAGCAACTTTGGCGGTATGCGGGCATTGACCAGCAACGCACTGGCCAGCTTCACATCTGGCACTGGTGCTGACCGCGC
>RFVC01000159.1 GCA_009922595.1 Gammaproteobacteria bacterium
GGGCTGCTTACCGGTGTTGGCTTGATGGCGGTGGTCTCGATTATTGCCCGGCGGCGGAAATACCCTGTTGCTGACAAATTTCCGGGAATGCGTGCAGCGGCGCGCGCTGGCCTTGATGCATTCTGGCCGCTGCTGACGCCCATTATCATCATGGGTGGAATCCTCTCTGGGGTTTTTACCCCGACAGAGGCTGCAGGCGCTGCCGTAGTGTATGCGTTGATATTATGCGCTTGCATGAAAAGCCTGCCCTTGATGCGAGTTAAGAACATGCTGTTCCGCACCGCGGTCTCCTCCAGCGTAATTTTGTTGGCAGTTGGAATGGCCAGTGTTTTTGCCTGGATCGCCACGCTTTCAGGTGTGCCAAAACTTTTGACCGCCTTTTTGTTCGAATATACGGACAATAAATATGTTGTGCTTCTGCTGATCAATCTGTTGTTGGTGGTCATAGGCATGTTTCTTGATGCCGGTCCGGCGATTCTAATTCTTGGGCCAATCCTGACACCGACTGCGCTCGCCGTTGGTGTGGACCCTTTGCATTTTGCTATCATTATGTGCGTTAACCTGACAATTGGTCTTGCAACACCCCCGATGGGCCTGATTCTGTTCGTGGCGTCGGCGGTTAGCCGGGAGAGAATCGAGTCCGTGGTGTCTGAGATGTTACCTTTTTATCTCGTCCATATCGCGATCATCGTTCTTGTCACTTATGTGCCCGCCGTCTCAATGACGGTGCCAAGATTGCTTGGATTTGGCTAAAATATTCGGTTTTAGCTTGGTCTGCAGATAAAGCGCGAAATGCATTTACAAATAATGATACCGATGTCATGATTTCAACAAATAACTCAGTGGGAGGAAGTAAAATGAAATCTCTTATCCGTAAAACCCTCATGGCAGGCTTGATGGCTGTCTGTCTGCCAGCGGCGTCTTTCGCGGCTGAATTTACCCTGAAATATGGACATGTTGGTCCGGTGACGTCGGACGATCAGGTGCCGGGTGAGTTCCTTAAGTCATTTCTTGAGAGCCGTTCAAATGGTCGTATCGCTGTTGAAATTTACCCAGGTGCACAGCTTGGTAATTTCAGGGATCAAATTGAGCAAGTTCAGTTGAACACGCTTGAATTAACTCATACGACAGTTGGTGGTATTGCCAGCTTCTGGCCTGAACTTCAGGTGACAGACATCCCCTACATGATGAATGGTGACTCGATCGCTGAGCGTATTTCGCAGAGCCCGTTCTTCGACGAGGTGCGCGAAGAGATTTTGAAGGCAACTGGAAATGTGCGTCTTGTCGCCGTTGGTAACACCGGTCGCTGGCGGAACTTCTTCACCACGAACAAGCTGATCAAATCAGCTGCCGACATGAAGGGCGTCAAGATGAGAACCATCAATTCGCCTTTGCAGATTGAGTTTATCAAGTCGCTTGGTGGCAACCCGACACCTGTTGCCTGGGGTGAGCTGTATACATCGCTACAGACAGGCGTTGTTGAAGGCACAAAAAATGCTGCGACCGATATCGTCCCAACAAAGATGTATGAGGCCGTAAAATATGTGACACTGGATGAGCACGCATACCTGTTTGCGTTCTGGTGGATGTCGGATGCGTGGTTGCAGAGCCTGCCGACTGATCTTCAGGATCTGGTGATCGATGGCGTTCAGCAAGCATCAATGATCCAGTCTGACTGGAACAAGGAGTATGATGCACGTGCGTTGAAGGAGTTTGTTGGGTTCGGCGGCGAGATCTATGTTCCATCTCCCGAAGAAAAGGCAACATTCGTAGAGGCGCGTGACAAGATGAAAGTCTGGTTTGCAGACAAATATGGTGACAAATGGCTGAA
>RFVC01000160.1 GCA_009922595.1 Gammaproteobacteria bacterium
CTTTGCCTCTTATGCCAGCATTCGCATTCGCGGCGCAATCGTCGATTATTTGCGCAAAAGTTCCAATCTGTGCCGGACAACCATCCAGATTAAGAAAAAATATAATGAAGCGACCGAAAAGCTGGAGCGCAGTCTTATGCGCCAGCCTGACCGCGAGGAAATCGCCGCTGAAATGAAGATGAGCGAGGATGAGCTGATAGAATGGGAAGCTGCCTTTCAGGCCAACACCCATCAATCTATCGACTCTGTCTATGACCAGTTTGCTATCTGGTTCACCTCTTCTGAAAATAACCCTGAAGAAGAATTAAATGAAACAGAGCTGCATAGCCTGTTAAAAGAGGCTCTAAAGACACTGCCAGAGCGCGAAGCCCTTGTCATACAGCTTTATTATGTCGAGGAAATGAACGTCTTTGAAATTGGCGAAGTGCTGGAGGTGTCAACCGGCCGCGTATCGCAGATTAAAAAGGCAGCGATAACCCATCTGAGAAACTTTATCCAAAAGGGGCAATAAGCCCCCTTTTTTTCAGTTTTTTCCTATTATTTAGCGAGACAGCACAACCGGCCAGGGGCAATCAGGTAATGACCTGTTCTACGCCTGTATCCGCCATATTGATAAAGAAATTACCGGATGAATTCAGCTTGCCCCTGTAAGCGGCTTGCAAGGCGAGGGCTATTAGCCGCCGATCAGACGACGGGTCATATCGGTTTCGCTCTGCATCAGTCTGGACGAGCCGGAAAAGGCCTGCTGGGCTTGAATAAGTCCTGCCAATTCCGAGGTCATATCCACATTTGACAGCTCTATCGCACCGGAAATCATTTTGCCATAGCCATTTTCAAAGGGCCCGCCAATTTCAGCCGCACCTGAGGCGCCATTTTCGGTAAACTGGTTATTCCCCTGCGGTGTCAGGCGGGTAGGGTCAGAAAAAAGCGCCAGCCCGACCCGGCCAACAATCTGTTCCTGGCTGTCACCCATCTGGGCAATCACCCGGCCAAATTCATCAATATTAATGTCATTCAGATAAAAAGTGCGCCCCTGAATTACAGCAGAGCGCGGCACCTGAATAGGTTGCTGCAGATCAGAAAGCAAAAACTGGCCATCACTGGAGACGATAAATCCGTCATTATCGAGCGTGAAAGACCCGTCACGTGTATAGCTGTTATTTGCACCGGCAGCGGCATCGGCACGCTTCAGGACAAACATCCCCTGCCCTTCGATAGCCAAATCCAGTGTCTGGTTGGTTTGCTTCAATGGCCCTTGCGAGCGAAATTGACGGATAGTATCCAGAGACGCACCATGCCCGATTCGCCCCGGTGCCAGAAAGCTTGCCTTTTCTGCATAGATATCCTGAAAGGAGGCATCTGAGCGCTTATAGCCAGTGGTTTTTGCATTGGCGATATTGTTCGACAATACATCCAGCTGCTTTAGCGAGGCGTCCAAACCTGAGCGAATAACTGAAAACATTCGTGATCTCCTGATAATCCGATAAGAGGTCAACGCAACAATCATGCCAAATCTGGCTGCCCATTTTAGTTAGCAGAACAGGTGCTCTATCAGGGGGGAGATATCTAAACTACTTGTTAAGACTAAAATAATTTAGCATTATATTATCGACCGGATTGGAATCTCTGGAGCCTTGCCATTATGAAAAATAGTGATTCACGCTCACTTATCCCGATGCCCTCGCGCGAGGTGGTGGTCAAATCGCAAAAACAGGATTTGGTGCCAGCTACGCTAAATGGCGAGAAGCATGAGTTCCATACCAGAGAAGATGTTCGCAATTTACTGCCCGATATTCTGGGCAAAGCGCTGGCACGTATCTGGATCGACCC
>RFVC01000017.1 GCA_009922595.1 Gammaproteobacteria bacterium
TTGTTATTTGCCGTGATTCTTAGGCCCATGTTAGAGGAAATGACTCTACCGTCGGTAAGGTCATGGGACTGGTAGCCGTCATAGCCAAAATAGATGGAGCGGGCGTAACCACCAGGCCTGAAAAAATGGCGGTATCCGAAATCCAGCGCATGGTCCTCCATGTCTGTGCGTGCCACGAAACCAACCGCAGGATCAAAATTTTTCTCGATACGCTTGTAGTTATAGGCGCCACGCCAGCCCTGGTTATTGGGGGCGCTCACACCAAAGCCCCATGAGGCATCGTCGCCGCTTTTCCCGTCTGTATCGGTTTTCTGGTAAAAGAAAACACCCTGGACAGCACGGCCGCCCGGCAGCCGCGAATTTCGGTAGCGAAAATCCACACCGAGCAGATTGTTATCCGTGTTGGACTGGGGATCGCCGCTCGTGGCAATCACACCGACCTGTGATTCAGAAAGCACGTTTAAGGCCGCACGACCTACAAAAATATTCTGGGCCTCCAGCCCAATAGCATCATCCTCTCCCTGGCTGATAAACAGTGATCCCACGTTCCAGTCGCCAATACGGCCACTGAGCTTGGCGCCGGCATTGATATCTATCGGGGAGCCGGAAGGACTCAAACCAACTCGGCGGGAGAAGAACGGGCGGGCATTCTGGGCCGACACGTTAGGGACGGCAGGATTTCCTGCCCCCGCACTCTGATCAAAGCCGCCGGTGCCAATCTGACCAAATTCAAAGATATCCGAATCGCGAATGAAGAAATCTCGACGCTCGGGGAAAAAAAGACTAAAGCGTGTGAGGTTCACCTGCCTGGAATCAACTTCCGCTGCAGAGAAATCCGTATTCAACGTCAGTGAGGCATTCAGCTGCGGGGTAATCTTGTAGAAGACATCCAGCTGTGGCTCAAAATTTTGCTCGGTCATTCCGTTAGGACCGATCACCCTGTCCTGGCGCAACAGCATGGAGGGCACAATATCCAGCCCTACTCCCTGCTGCATTCCCTCTAATCCGGAGATGGTGCCGGCAATACTCGGATTGACCTGTCGGTTGCGGGAAACCCAGGCAATGCTTTCATTATTGCGACGGATGGCACGACGAAAGTTGATGCCCCAGGAGTCGGAATCAGGATTAAACGAAATAGTCTGAAAAGGAATACGCATTTCGCCGTACCAACCGGTTTCATCCCTGGATGCCTGGGTCTGCCATATACCGTCCCAGCTGCTGTCTATGCTGGTGATGTTCTGAAAGAGACCCTCCCAGCGAACCCCATTAGCATTTACCTCGAAGCGGTAGCCGTTACGGCGATCAAGATAAGGATCAAGAATCACAGCCAGTAAATCATCAGCCTGAAGTCCTTGACCCTGCCGCAAAATATTGGCACTTATAAGGCTGGGATCGTCCTCCCAGAAATGGTGGGCAATATAGAGAGCCTCCTCGGTGTAATAAATCCACACCTCGGTTTTCTGACTCGGTTCAGCATATTCCACGGGATCATACTGATGGAAATCATCAACAAGTAGGGCCTGGCTCCAGACCTCATCATCCAGGACTCCATCTATCCTGGCGCGCTCACTGAGCTTAGGAATAACAATGGTTTTACCACCGTCGCTGCCCATGGTCAGCTGGGCCTGGGCAGAGCTCACCAGGCACTGGGCAGATACAAACAGAAGTACAGGCAAAAGCCGATACAAATAGGCATTTGAAAACAGCGGCATACTGCTCCCTATAATTTTTTTGTGTGCGAATTATAGAGTTCTACGCTGTGCGAGCACACCAACAAAAACTTGAAAAATCAGCCCAAGTTATTGATTTCCTTCGTACTTGCACATTCAGGCAGGAGTTGAGGGAAAAGCAAGCCGGACTGCGGAAACAGCCCGGCTTTATATAGCTTAAAGGATCTCGTCAAGTCGTCTTTGCAGGGAACCGTCTTCCAAGATATCCGAGTAATAGCTGGTGGGATCGCAGCTGTCATGCTCGGTAATCATGATGTAGTCATCACGAGCAGACCAACGTCTGCGCACCAGTGGTTCACTGTAAAAATCATCGTAAATTGTCATTTCCCTTTCCATGGAAAGCAGGTCTTCTGCAAAGGTATAGCGCTCCACTATCCTGGTGCCGTCACCACCGCTCATCGGCAGACCTGAACCATCTAGCCAGAACCCTTGAGCCAACTTGGTAGTTTCAATTACCAGTTCATTGCCATCCCAGCGGCCTACTGAATAGCCCATTGGGCGGTCGGGATAATTTTCCGGCACTTCCCGGCCGTCCATGTAAATCCGGCGAGGTGTGTTGTGCTCTATGTATACAAACTGGTAGTGGCTGCCGGCATCAACGATATCCATATCATATGGCGCACCGAAAATTCTCGGCAAGGCGGGTGCCACACAGCGCAGGGAATAGTCATCGTAGTGCACCGTGTTGGCATAAATCTCTCTGGCCTCCTCAGTAAATGGTGTTGGTTTCGGTTCTAGATCGTCAACCGTGACTCGGAAGCGATAAGAATTGCGCCAGGGGCCGCTGATATCGAAAGGGGCGTCAGGGTTCAGCTTGGCATAGCCATAGTTTTTTCCGTAAGTAGCATGCACCTCGTTGCGGTCACGCGCCTGGACCGTGCGTCTTGGATAGCTGTCTCCATTGGCCTTGGTGAGACCGCGGATGAACATTTTCTTGGCACCGTCGCGGCCAAGAGCACCCTGCACGGTAACCTCATCCCCAACCTGCACAAAATCCCTATCCCACCCGGCATTACGCAGGCCCGTTACCGCAGAAGCCTGCAGTTCCCAGGTTTCCTGACTGCCGTCTTCATTGGTGACTTCCACCTGGTAACGGGGATGGGGATTACGATAGCTGGCACTGGTAACGACCCCGTGAATTTCGCCACGGTCCTCTGTGAATTCCGCACTGAAACTGTGATGGCCAGTGGCCGGCCATGAGGAGGCAATGGCTGACAGTAAAAGGCCTGCAAGAAGAGTGATTTTGTTTTTCATGATGTTCCCCCAAACAGCAGAAAAAGAGTTAGCCGTCATGGCTTTTATAGAATTATATGACCTTTACAGGTCATTACCACAAATCCCTACTGTAGAATTTGCAAAGAAAAAGACTTTTAAATTGCCTCAGGTATACTCCTCAGCCTTATCATTTGGGCAGACAATCCTGATGCAGTTTTCGAAAACCCTTAGAGAACGCGTTAAAACGGGTGAAATCACCACCTCGATCCGGTTCTGGAAGTATCCCCACGTCATGGCCGGGAGTCACTACAAACTGGACGGTGGCGAAGTAATCATAACCTCGATCAGAGAAATTAATTTTGACGATATCTCTGAAGCGATTGCGAGAAAATCCGGTTTTTCCAGCCTGGCAGCGCTGTTAAATACAGCCCAGCACGGAACCGGGCACCACATTTACTTTATTCGTTTTTATTACATGGAAAAATCTAACTGAATTCCAGCGCCACACCTATCCTGTCGTATTCATCACGTTCTGACTTGAGACTGGCTTCAGTCAGGGGATGCTTGTTCAGCCAGCCGCGTTTGAATTTCAATGTAAAGGTATTGTCAGCAACTGTTAATGTCGGAAGCTCCATTTGCTCAAGATCCTCGCGTCGCCTATGCAAGACAAAAGCTAGGCGCAGACAAACCAGCAATGGAATGAAAGCAGCAATGGCCTTTTCATCCATGTCGCCAAATTTTTCCGTGTAAAGGCCCTTGCGATGCGCCCTCACAAGATTTGCCAGAATGTACTGCTCGTAACGTCCAAACCCGGCAATATCACCGTAACGCAATAAATAGTAACCATGGTGGTGATAACCAGAATGTGAAATGCTCAATCCGATTTCGTGAAGCTGTGACGCCCAGCGCAATATCTTTGTACGAGACACCCCCGGCAATACCGGGCCTTCAATCTGTTTCCACAAAGCATTGGCCGTATCGGCAATGCGCCTGGCCTGGTCAGTATCCACCTTGTGCTGTGCCTGCAGCTTCTTTACCGTGTGCGTTCTTGAATCCTGGTCACTAAGTCGGCCGATGGTGTCATACAGCAGGCCTTCTTTGAGCGCGTAATCGCTGACGTGCATTTCATCTATGTTGAACTGGTCAAATACTGCTTTCAAAATAGCCACCCCGGCGGGAAGCACGGACGCACGGGGTTCATCCACATTGGAAAGCAATGACTTGTTGATTACGACTTCCTCCATCAGCCAGTTCAAGGAGGCCCTGCTAATCACGGCTCCGCCGTCACGGTCCAACACCAAGTCTGCGATGGCTCTTGCAGTACCCGAGGTGCCATAGACAATCCGCCAGCCCATTCGCAAATACATCTGCGTCACGGCTTCCAGTTCGGCACAGGCAGCAAGATAAACCTTCTGCAAGTCTGTTTTGCCCGGCCTACTGCCCTTTTTGATATGGCGCTGGGTATAAGTCACGCAACCCATACTCAGGCTTTCCATGATGATGGGCTCATAATCCTTGCCAATGATGCATTCGGTGCTGCCGCCGCCGATATCGATAACTAGGCGATGGTTCTGGTCGTTAAGAATCGAGTGTGAAAGGCCGATATAAACCAGCCTGGCTTCCTCGTAGCCGGAAATAATCTGGATAGTGGCGCCGAGAATTTTTTCTGCCTTGCGGATGAATGTGCCTGAACGCTTGGCAGAGCGCAGTGACTTGGTGCCCACAGCCCTGATGTGATTAGCAGGGATATCGCGAAGCCTCTCGGCAAACCGTTCCAGACAATCTAGCGCCCTAGTCTGCGCATCAACCGATAGATGGCCGTCACGCTTGATACCGCGGGCCAGCTGCACCATTTCTTTTTCCCTGTCGACGATTTCAACCTGCCCGTTATCTATACGGGCAATAATCATGTGGAAACTATTGGATCCCAGGTCGACTGCGGCAAAATAAGGGGAAGCTAACTTCATAGTGTATTTTTATCCGAAATACTGCGCACCGGATTTTATTTTCCTTGCTTGCCCTAGTATAAATGTTTCACCACAGTTTTCTTAATATAAAAGCACTGCAGTCTTTCTATAATCGAATAACAGTGACAATTTACGGGAACCAAAAAAATGAGCATCTTCTCCAGCAGAACTAGCCATCTCATCACCACTGCAGCATTAATTACACTCTTCAGTTGCAGCCTGCCAGCACAGAATCAAGTAACTGCACTTGCAACGGATTCTGACTGGTACGAAAGGGGGGCTGCCACCGTGGAAGCAGCCAGCCGCCGCGCCTACAACAACACTCCAGGCGCAGCTAAGAACATCATCCTGTTTGTCGGCGACGGAATGGGAGTTTCGACCGTTTCGGCCGCACGTATTTTTGCCGGTCAGCAGCTGGGACTGGACGGTGAGGAATATGAACTCAGTTATGAAAAATTTCCCTGGACCGGCCTCTCCAAGACATATACCACGGATACACAGGTCAGCGATTCGGCAGGAACAGCCACGGCTTTCATGACTGGCGTAAAAACCCGTTCCGGCGTAATCAATATTGATAGCCGTCCGCAACGCGGCGACTGCGCTGAATACATGAATACCCCTGGGGCAACATTACTAACTGCACTGGAGCTGGCTGAGGTCGCCGGCAAAGCAACCGGCATTGTATCGACTGCCCGTCTTACCCACGCCACGCCAGCAGCTGCCTACGCTAACTCACCCGATCGCAACTGGGAAAATGACAGTGCCATGCCAGCATCAGCGCGGGAAAATGGCTGTATCGATATCGCAACACAGCTCATCGACTTTGAAGACAGACTTATAGCAAAGGTCAATGCCGGGCAAAATTCATCCACCATTGACGGCCTTGAGGTCGCTTTTGGCGGAGGCAGAGAGAATTTCTTTGGTGCTGACCCAGCATCCCTCGACGGTTTTGCAGAAGCACCCAGTGAGGGCCGGCGCAATGATGAACGAAACCTTATCCAGGAATGGGAGTCGCGCGGCGGCATCTATGTCATGGGCCAGGCCGGCTTTGACAACCTGGACATAGCCGGTGAATCCAATGTCCTCGGTCTTTTTGAAGCCGCCCACATGCGTTACGAAGCAAACCGTTCCGAGGACATCGCCGGCGAGCCCTCGCTTACCGACATGACTATTAAGGCCATCGAGATTCTGCAGAATGATCCCGACGGTTTTTTCCTCCAGGTTGAGGGCGGTAGAATTGATCATGCTCACCATGCCAACAGCGCTTACCATGCATTGAACGAGGCCAAGGAAATGGCCGCGGCTGTCCAGGCCGCCGTAGACATGGTGGATATCAATGAAACCCTGATTATTGTCACCGCTGATCACAGTCATGTAATGACATTTGCGGGATACCCGCAGCGCGGTAATCCCATACTTGGAATTGCCGGACGCGACAGCCTGGGACTGCCCTACACCACCCTTGGCTATGCCAATGGCAGCGGTTTCAACGTTAGCGGCAGTACTGATGCTGATTTGCGGTCAGGACCACCTTCTCCGGGCAGAAAAGATCTCACCTTAGTGGATACAACGGCCGTGGACTATCACCAGGAAACGCTCGTTGCTACCGGGGGTGAAACCCATGCCGGGGAAGATGTTGCCATTTATGCCATTGGCCCGGGTGCGCACCTAATCAGCGGCAGTATAGAGCAGAACGTGATCTTTCATGTGATGAATTTTGCCGGAGACCTTACCGGCAAAGCAGCTGAAGCGCTTAGCCAGTAATACAGCCACGCGTTTGATGTTCATCAGCCTCCCTGCTGGTGTTGGACCAGTCACTCGCTTTCACCGGTTTATTCTCAATATGAATCAAGATACTCTCGTCGTAGTTCGTAATTATTGGGGTATTCAATGATCATTTACGGGGTAGCCCTGCTGTCAGTATGCCTGTTGACCGGCATGCTGATTGGCGAGGGACTTGGGGTGCTGCTGAATGTGGATGCCAACGTTGGTGGCGTGGGCATTGCTATGCTGCTGCTGGTGCTAGCTAGTAATTCAGACAAGTTCAAATCACTTACAGAGGGAGCTTCAGGAGTGGGCATTAAGTTCTGGAGCGCCATGTATATCCCAATCGTCGTTGCCATGGCGGCAAAGCAAAATGTGGCTGGCGCTACCGAAGGGGGATTACTGGCTTTGGCCGCTGGCGTGATTGCCGTCGCAGTCAGTTTTGCCCTTGTGCCTTTGATAAGCAGGCTCGGCAACCCGGAACAGGAAGGGGATTGATGGACATTATTGAGTCTGTCTTTGTTCGTAATAATCTCGTCATGGCCTTTGCCCTGATCGGGGCAACCATCTGGGTGTCCTACTTTCTTGCTGACAGGCTTACCGGCGGCCGCATTCACGGTTCGGCAATTGCCATTTCGCTGGGTCTCATCGCGGCCTACTGGGGTGGCGTTACCTCGGGAGGAAACCAGGGCCTTGCAGATGTTGCGCTGCTTGGCGGAATTGGCGTGATGGGTGGCGGAATGATGCGTGATTTCGCCATCGTAGCAACCGCCTTTGGCGTGCATATGCATGAGCTTAAGAAAGCCGGACTGGTAGGTGTCATTTCCATTTTTACCGGGGTGATTGTGTCCTTTATGGTCGGGGCTGCAGTGGCCATGCTCTTCGGTTACAGCGACCCCGCGGCGATCACCACCATCGGTGCGGGCGCTGTAACCTATATCGTCGGCCCGGTTACCGGTGAGGCAATTGGGGCATCAGATACCGTCATCACTCTGAGCGTTGCGGCCGGGCTTGTAAAATCGATACTAGTCATGGTTGTAACCCCTCTCGTAGCCGGTTTCATTGGTCTGAATAATCCACAGTCAGCCATGGTCTTTGGCGGCCTTATGGGCACCACCAGCGGCGTTGCGGCCGGGCTGGCAGCGACAGACCCAAAACTTGTGCCCTATGGTGCCATGACGGCCACCTTTTATACCGGTGTCGGCTGTTTATTGGGCCCGTCCATCCTGTTTTTTATTGTTAGCGGGCTTTTCTGACCATGAGTGAAGTTTTATTCCCAAGCCTGACTAGCGATCAGGAAACCATTGCACTGGTCGAAAACGATAAGAGCTATACCTATACCGAGGTAAATTCACGAATCAATCGCTTTGCAAGCGGGCTGCTTGGTGAAGCCGTTGACCTGGAGGAAGAACGTGTTTCCCTATTTCTTCCAGCTAGCATGGATTATGTCACTGTCCTGATTGGGGTCTGGCGTGCAGGAGGCATTGCCGTACCACTCAACGTCGCCTCGCCCATTTCCGAGCTCGAGTATTATCTGACCTGCGCTAGAGTCACCCGGTTAGTTACTAACAGTGAATACATTGATGCCTTGAAGCCCCTTTGCAGCGAACTTGGTATTTCCCTTGGCACCGTAGATGAGATCCTGGCGAAACAGCCTGGATCCCTCCCAGATATGGAGCCTTCCCGTCGCGCCATGATGCTCTTTACCAGCGGCACCACTAACAAACCAAAGGGTGTAGTCAGTACCCACCACACGATTCGCGCTCAGATAGAGACCCTGCTGAAAGCCTGGGCCTGGACCGATAAAGACGTAGTCCCCCTGTTTCTGCCACTGCATCATATACACGGCATAATCAACATCCTTTGCTGCGGTCTTTGGGCAAGGGCAAAAGTACATCTTTTTCCAAAGTTCGACATGCCCGACATTACCGCCAAGGTGAAAGACAATGTATTTAATGTATTCATGGCTGTGCCCACCATCTATGTAAAACTTATACAGTATTTCGAAAGCCTCAACATGGAAGAGGTCAACGCTATCTGCCAAGGTTTCAAAAACATGCGTCTGAATATCTCCGGGTCTGCGGCGTGCCCAGCAAAACTGTTTGAGCAGTGGCAGTCGCTCACTGGGCAGATTCTCCTCGAGCGTTATGGCATGACTGAAATCGGCATGGGTATCTCCAATCCTTATAATGGAGTACGCCGCGCCGGCTATATTGGCCAACCTCTGCCGGGGGTGGACGTACAGCTCTTTGATGAAAAGCATGCGCCTATAAGCGCAGAGGGCGTTGCCGGTGAAATTCGCATTAGGGGTGACAATGTGTTTCTCGAGTACTGGGACAACCCTGAAGCCACCGCAGAAAGCTTCAGGGACGGCTGGTTCTGCACAGGTGATGTTGCTGTCATTGAAGATGGTTACTACCGCATCATGGGGCGCTCCTCCATTGACATCATCAAATCAGGCGGATACAAACTGTCAGCCCTCGAAATAGAAGGCATGCTGCTGACCCATGAGGACATCAGGGAAGTAGCTGTGATTGGCGTTGAGGATGAAACCTGGGGGGAAGCCGTTGTTGCCGTAATCGGTATCAAGGAAGGCGCTTCTCTGCATTACGAGGATCTGAAAAACTGGTGCGACGGGAAAATGTCGTCCTACAAGATCCCCAAGGCTATCAAGATTGTCGATAGCCTGCCCCGAAATGCTATGGGCAAAGTGACCAAACCTGACCTGAAGAAACTAATCTGAAGATACCCAAAGAAAAGAGGGTGAACTAAATGGCGACCAGTATCAGCGGACTTACCGACAAGATAGCTCGACTTGAAAAACAGTAACTGGATGAACGGCGTTAACGGGTTTAGGAAAACACAATCTCGCCGTTTTGCACATCCACGTTGATGGTATCACCCGGCGCGTAACTGCCACCGAGTACTTTCTGCGCCAGCGGATTCTCAATCCATTGCTGTATTGCGCGCTTTAGTGGACGCGCCCCGTAGACCGGATCAAAGCCGAGCTCTGCAATCTTGTCGAGCACACCTTCACTCAGGTTCAGATGAAATTCATTGTCATCGAGGCGTTTCTGCAATAGTTGGATCTGGATCTCGGCTATACCGCGAACCTGGTCAGCCGCGAGCGGATGAAAGACCACTGTTTCGTCAATCCTGTTAAGGAATTCCGGCCTGAAATGCTTGCCCACGACATCCATTACGGCATTTTTCACCGAGCTGTAGGAGGAGTCATAGCCAGAGTCATCACTCATCATGTCCTGGATACGGTCAGAGCCCAGATTAGATGTCATTACCACCACCGTATTTCTGAAATCAACGGTACGACCATGACCATCGGTCAGACGGCCGTCATCCAAAACCTGGAGTAGAATGTTGAATACATCAGGATGGGCTTTTTCCACTTCGTCCAGCAATAGCACGGCATAGGGACGGCGGCGCACAGCCTCGGTGAGGTATCCGCCTTCCTCGTAACCCACGTATCCCGGTGGCGCACCGATCAGGCGCGCCACGGAATGTTGTTCCATGAATTCACTCATATCGACGCGTACCATAGCCTCTTCCGTATCGAACAGGAACTGTGCCAGCGCCTTGCAGAGTTCGGTCTTACCCACACCGGTAGGACCTAGAAACAGGAAGGAACCGTTCGGGCGGTTGGGGTCTGACAAACCAGATCGTGAGCGCCTTACGGCGTTGGCCACGGCATCGACGGCCTCGGACTGTCCAATGACACGCTTGTGCAGTTCCTCTTCCATGCGCAGGAGTTTCTGTTTTTCACCCTCAAGCATTTTTGCAACGGGAATACCGGTAGCGCGACTCACCACCTCGGCGATTTCCTCGTCGGTGACCTTGTCACGCAAGAGTTTCATCTCGGTGGTATCCGCTTCCTCGGCCTGCTTAAGCTTTTTTTCCAGTTCAGGAATCACCCCGTACTGGAGCTCGGACATGCGCGTCAGATCAGAGGCACGGCTAGCCGCCTCAAGATCAATTCGGGCCTGTTCCAGGTCACTCTTAATTTTCTGGGACCCGGACACGATGGCTTTTTCTGCCTTGAGCACCTCTTCCAAGTCAGAAAATTCCCGTTCTAGCCCCTTGATCTCTTCCTCCAGTTTTTTAAGCTGTTTCTTGGAAGCTTCATCAGAATCTTTCTTGACGGCCTCTCTTTCCATCTTTAACTGGATAAGACGACGCTCGAGCCGATCCATTTCCTCAGGCTTGGAATCAATCTCCATGCGAATCAATGAGGCGGCTTCGTCGATCAGGTCGATAGCCTTGTCCGGGAGCTGACGATCAGTAATGTAGCGCTGTGACAGTTTCGCCGCCGAAATTATGGCCGCATCGGTAATATTGACACCATGGTGCACTTCATAACGTTCTTTCAGTCCACGCAGAATGGCCACGGTATCCTCTTCGGTGGGCTCATCCACCAGTACTTTCTGGAAGCGACGTTCGAGCGCCGCATCTTTTTCGACATATTGGCGGTACTCATCAAGCGTAGTCGCCCCCACGCAGTGAAGTTCACCACGCGCAAGTGCAGGCTTGAGCATGTTGCCCGCATCCATGGCTCCTTCCGCCTTGCCGGCACCGACCATAGTGTGAATTTCATCAATAAAAAGAATGACCTGGCCTTGCTGTTTGGACAGCTCGTTCAATACCGCTTTCAAACGCTCCTCGAACTCGCCACGAAACTTGGCGCCTGCAATGAGCGCACCCATATCAAGTGAGAGTATACGCTTGTCTTTCAGCCCTTCGGGCACCTCACCATTGACTATGCGCTGGGCAAGTCCGTCGATAATGGCGGTTTTACCTACACCCGGTTCGCCAATTAACACCGGATTATTCTTGGTTCGGCGCTGCAGCACCTGCACGGTACGACGAATTTCATCGTCACGACCAATGACAGGGTCAAGTTCACCCTGCTCGGCTTTTTGCGTGACATCGACGGTGAATTTTTCGAGCGCCTGGTAGTTGTCTTCTGCCTCTGGATTATCGACGCTGGCACCTCCACGCAGGTTTTTGATCGCATTTTCCAGGGCCTGCTTTGAAACGGCAAACGAATTAAGTAGCTTGCCAAGCTGGCCCTTGTCGTCCATTGCCGCCAGTAATACATTCTCAGAGGATATGTATTGGTCGCCGGACTGCTGGCTGATCTTATCAGCCATGTTTAGAAGTTTGGCCAGGTCCGGTGACACCTGGACTTCACCACCATGATCTTTCACCACTGGCAGCTCATTAATGATTTTCTGCAGATCATTGCGCAGCGCCGGAATATCAAATCCGGTCTGCATCAACAGGGGGCGTAATGAGCCGCCCTTCTGGTCAACGAGAACAGAAAGCAAATGTGCCGGTTCTATGAGATTGTGATCTTTACCAACAGCAAGTGACTGGGCATCTGATAATGCCATCTGCAGCCTGCTGGTCAGTTTGTCCATTCGCATGGTTTGGTGCCCACCGATTTAAGTTCTAGTTCATTAATGTCAATTCAAAATTTAAGGTTAAGTTAATGAACCGGTATTAATAACAGTTACTACAATCAATGTGGGGGTTAAACGGTACGATTCAAGCTGGCGCACCAACAAGTCACCGGCTTATTGAAAAATATCAACTGTGGCTGGAAGTGCGCCAGATAAGGGTTGCAAAGCGGCCTGTCTTACCATCCCGGCGATAGGAATAGTAGCTGTCAAACTCACAGTAGGTGCAAATGGGATCACCATAAATCTGTTTTACCCCGGCAGCGCCCAGGATAATCTTGGCCATGGCGTAGAGATCACACATCCATTTGCCGTTATTTTCAGAAGGCTGAAACAGGATGTCTTTCTCGTTATGGATTTCATCGACACTCATGCTCAAAAAGGCATGCCGCACTTCATCACTGACCTCGAAATGGCATGGCCCTATGACAGGGCCAAGCCAGACCATAATGTCAGAGGGCTCAGCATCAAAGTTAGCCAGTGTTTGCAGCAGTACACCAGCCGCCATACCTTTCCAGCCTGCATGCGCCACGGCGAACTCTTTGCCCTCGCTGTCACAAAATAGAACAGACAGGCAGTCTGCAGTGAGTACACCACAGGCAATATTTTTTTCAGTGCTATAAATTGCATCAGCTTCCGTGCCTTCATCCACCAGCCCATTATCAAGCACAATGACTCGGTCACCGTGGACCTGGCACAACCACTGAAATTCTATTTCTTCCCCCAGCAGTTCAGCGAGGAGTTTGCGATTATGATGCACTGCATACTCATCGTCACCCACCTGGTTGCCTAGATTCAGCCTGTCATAGGGTGTCTCACTGATTCCTCCCAGCCGTGTAGTCACCAGACTTCTGATATTAGGCGGTGTCGGCCACTGGGGAATGATGACATCTTCAAACTGCATTATCCTGCTCCAGTAATGTCAGCAGCTGCTGCATATCCTCGGGTAATTCAGCCTGCCATGACAGAGACTCTCCCGTTTCAGGATGCTCAAGCCCCAGCTGCCAAGCATGCAGGGCTTGTCTCTTGAATTTTTCAAGAAACTCTATGAGCGCCGGTGCAGACCCCTTGGGAATTCTTGGCCGCCCGCCATAAAGCGGATCACCTACCAGGGGATAGCCAAGGTGCGCCATATGCACACGAATCTGGTGTGTTCGTCCTGTTTCAAGTGAGCATTGCACAAGGGTATGACTGCGATACTTATCCAGTATACGGTAGTGAGTTACGGCCTCGCGTGCATCCGCTCCTTGGGAAACGGCGCGCTTGGTCCGATGGGTAGGGTGTCTTCCCAGTGGCGCATCTACCGTGCCACCCGCAGTGACCAGACCAAATGCAACAGCCTGATAAATCCTGCTGACACTTTTTTCCCTGAGCTGCTCAACCAGGCTGGCATGAGAAGACAGGTTCTTGGCCACCACCATCAACCCGCTGGTGTCCTTATCAAGGCGATGCACAATGCCTGCCCGCGGGATCTTACCGAGCGCCGGGCAGCGATGCAGCAGACCATTTAGCAACGTCCCGCTGCGGTTGCCGGCGGCAGGATGCACTACCAAGCCAACCGGTTTATTGATCACAATAATGGCCTCATCTTCGAAGATGATATCCAGCGGGATGTCTTCAGCCTTCCAGTGGTCCTGATCCTCCACTTCGGCTTTCAGGGTCAGCAGTTCACCACCCACCAGCTTGTCCTTGGCCCTTGCGGATTTGCCTTCAAGCTGCAGGTTGCCGTTACGAATCCAGCCCTGCAGCCGTACCCGGGAGAAGTCCGAAAACAGCTGAGCTGCAGCCTGGTCGAGGCGCAGCCCATTCATCTGCGCTGGCACCTCGGCTTCAAGGACATTTTCATCCTCTGTTTCAGGGGAGAAGTCTTGTGCAAACTTTTCTGTCATGTTCCTGTCTAGATCAACTGTATGAATCCTATGAACTCTAGAACCCCTACTAACTCTAAAAACCTTACGAGTAGTCGAATAAACCTATCAGGCGTTTTAGTAAGCCCAAGATCATAGTACACTGCGTGCCTTGTTTAGTCAGCGGCTCCTCATTAGCCCGGCATAAAAACCAGATTATTGATTAGAACAGCAAGTTGTGAAAAAGCCAGCCACATTATTCCTTTTCATTGCCGGTACTTTCCTGGCGAGCTGCTCGTCTGATGAGGATTTTTCCGGCTCAGGTGAGGAGTTCTTGTACAACGAAGGCGTGCAGTCCCTGAACGTCAGCAACTGGCCGCGTGCCATCCAGATTTTCCAGCAGCTTGAAGCCCAGTTCCCGTTTGGGCAGTTTGCCGAGCAAAGCCAGCTAGAGCTCATCTATGCCTATTACAGCAATAGCGAGCCTGAAGCCGCCCGCGCCTCAGCGGACCGTTTTATCCGCCTTTATCCCGACAGCGAAAGTCTCGACTATGCCTTCTATATGAAAGGCATGGCGTACTATAGTGAAGATGCCCGAATTCTTGGCCGCTATCTGCCCACGGATCCCAGCAAACGCGACCCGGGTAAAGCCAGGGAATCATTCTCCGATTTTGCCCAGCTGATTAATCAATTCCCCAACAGCCAGTATGCCGCCGATGCCCGGGCAAGAATGGTGTACCTGAAAAACCTGCTGGCTGACTACGAAGTACATGTAGCGGAATTCTATATCCAACGCCAGGCCTTCCTGTCCTCCCTTAACCGGGCACGCTATGTGGTGGAAAACTTCCAAGGCACACCTGCTGTTCCTCGTGCACTAGAAATAATGGCGGAAATGTATCTTCGACTGGGCCTTAATGATCTTGCCGACCAGACTATTGAAATCCTAGTGCTGAACTATCCTTACAGCCCCCAGCTGACAGAAGATGGCGACTTCATCGTCTCCACGCAGATCACGGATCCCTCTTTCCTGTACTCCATCAGCTTCGGCATGCTGGGCTCTAATAAGAGTGATGCGCCATTGGCACCTACGCAACGTCCACAGCGCCTGGACGGACAGGTTGAGTTCACTATCCCCGAAACCGAAAGGCCCCGATCGCTACTTAATGTTATTACCCTGGGTGTCCTCGGTGATCCTGGCACAGAGGCTGAGTCAGAAGAAACTCAGCAGTAACGGCTTTACTCCATTAAAAGTCTTTGCTAGCCGCTGACATAACCTTGGACTTACTGGAAGTCTTTCCAGTAATTCTGCACATGCTGCTTCATGTTTTTGCGCATCATTACGATGCCGAACAGATTAGGCAGCGTCATTAGCACTATGGCCACGGCAGCAAAATTCCAGACAATCGTGGTATCGGTGAAAGCAGCAACAAAGAAACCAATGCAATAAATCACCCGATAAGGCAGCACATACTTGAATCCTGCCAGGTAAATAATGGCGCGGTCACCGTAGTAAGACCAAGCGATTGCCGTTGAGAATGCAAAGAGCACAAGAGAGAGCGTCACAATATATCGTCCTGCCTGCCCGGCAATACCGTAGGTGAAAGCCATCGTGGTCAGGGCCGCTGAATGAATCAAGGATTTCCCTCGCAGAACTATTTCCGGATCTTCGGGCAACCCCCCTGTAATAATAACCTGGCCACTATAAAGTTCCCCTGCCCTGAACCAGGCAACTCCTTCCGCAATGGAACGTGCGTGGATAACAGTAAAGTCGGTACTGTCAGGCAAGCCGCTGGTGACATTGATGGTGCCGCTGTAAGGCATCACTGCGCTCTCATTGCCATTAACAAGAAAATCAAAGAGGGCCTGCCGGTCCTCTTCCACCTGCTCGTTATATATACCTTCAACGATCATCAGGTCGGTTGTCTGGAATTCATTATCAAATTTCTGCGTCCATACACCTGACGACAAAATAACAAGGCCGGTAATTGTGCAAATAATGATTGTGTCGATGAATGGCTCCAGCAGGGAGACCATTCCTTCCGAGACATGCTCATCGGCCTTGGCAGAGGCATGGGCGATCGGCGCCGACCCCTGCCCAGCTTCATTGGAAAACAGCCCGCGATTCACGCCCCTGTTAAAGGCGTAGGCAAAGCTGGCGCCTAGGAATCCGCCGGAAGCAGATGAACCCGTAAATACATCCCTGAAAATGCTAATAAAGGAAGGCACGATATTCTGATAATTCAGGAAGATCACCGACAAGGCGCCAAGAACGTACAGCGTGCCCATGGTTGGTACTATCGCAGATGCGACCTTGGCGATACGCTTTATGCCACCCACAATGACCAGGAACAACAGGGTTGCCATGACCGCCCCGGTGATGATGGGCCGAATGCCAAAACTCGACTGCACACTAATGGCAATATTGTTTATCTGCGGCAGATTACCCGTACCAAAAGATGAAATGACGGTTGCTACGGCAAAGAACACGGCCAACCACTTCATGTTCAGCCCTTTCTCCATGTAGTACATGGGACCGCCGGACATGGTGCCGTTGGCGGCTTTTTCCCTGTATTCATGAGAAAGGGTCACTTCGACAAACTTGGTTGCCATGCCCAGGAAGGCTGTCATCCACATCCAGAACAGCGCAGCAGGCCCCCCAATATAAATGGCTAGCCCTACCCCACCGATATTGCCGGTGCCAACAGTGCCTGACAATGCTGTGCTCAGAGCCTGGAAGTGGCTGGTGTCACCGGGATCATTTGGTTTTTCATATTTACCCCTGAGCACGCTCCAGGCATGGGTGAAGTAACGAAACTGCGGAAACCCTAGATAGACCGTAAAGAAAAATCCAACGCCGAGCAGAATGAAAGGGAAATAGGTTGACGATCCCAGGTAACCATCCAGCGTTAATAGAAAATTATTTAACTGGTCCACTCACATCGCCTCTTGCGCTTATTTAACTTGATCCATTTAACTTCTTTTGTTCCCCTGCATCTGTTTTACTAGCAAGGCCAAGTGCTAATCGAGTGTATTACAGATGAAAAAGCAATACATCACTGCAGACCAGTTACTGGCAGATTCCTTTGAACTGGCCTTCCAAATCCTGGACAGCGGTTTCAGACCGGACATCGTTGTGGGCATCTGGCGTGGCGGTACGCCGGTTGCGATCGCGGTGCAGGAAGTACTCGAGTACGCCGGGATAAAGAGCGACCACATTTCAATTCGCACATCCTCATATACCAGCATTGGGCAACGCACCAATGTGACCGTCCACGGACTGGAATACCTGGAGCGCCACCTAACTTCAGAAGACAAGCTTCTGCTAGTCGACGATGTCTTCGATACCGGCAACAGCATCGATAGCGTTATTAATGAATTGAATGAATATTACCGCAACAGTCCACCCTCAATAAAAGTTGCAACGCCTTATTTCAAACCTGCCAACAATGAAACGTATCGAACACCGGATTACTCGCTTTATGAAACCAACGCGTGGCTGGTTTTCCCCCATGAAGTAATTGACCTAAGTGAAACCGAGATTGCTGAAGACAAGCCGCTGCCCATGCCGATCAAGCAACGGCTTCTGAATTTGTAAAACCCTATCCAGCATTGGGAAATTTTGAGTTCCCAAAGCACAGTATTTAGGTAGAATAGTTACCCTGCAGTGCAAAAAATGCAAATATCCCACGCATCCATAATAAAATATTATCCATTAATTTCAGTAAGTTATGACCTATTGCGCCGCCATATCAGTATCCGCCGGAATTGTCTTTTGTTCTGACTCTAGAACTAATGCGGGCATGGATCAGGTCAGCACTTACAGCAAAATGTTTAAATTTGAAAGTGCACCGGACAGGAAATTCACCGTCCTTGCCGCTGGCAACCTCGCGACCACGCAGGCCACCCTGGCACAACTGAAAAAGGATATTCGCCAGAATGCCGATATTAATCTGCATAGCGTTGCCACCATAGGTGAAGCCGCAGATTACATAGGCGCAGTAAGTAGATCTCAACAGGAAAAACACGGCAATGAAGGCAAGGAGTTCGAGGCCAGCTTTATACTGGGCGGGCAGATTGAAGGTTCACACCATCGCATCGTGATGATTTACCCTGAGGGAAATCACATCACAAGTTCCAAGGACACCCCCTACCTTCAAATCGGTGAGTCAAAATACGGTAAGCCCATCCTGGACAGGATCATCACGCTGGACACGTCCCTGGAAACGGCGGCGCTAAGCGCACTTGTCTCGATGGACTCCACCATGCGCAGTAATCTTACTGTTGGGCCGCCCATCGAGATGCTGATTTACCAGGCCGACACGTTTATCCTGGATAATTACCATCGTTTTGAAGAAGATGATGAATATTTACGAGAACTCAAAAAGAGCTGGGACAGCCGCCTTAAAGAAGCATTCCATCAGCTGCCACCGCTGGCCTGGGCCCAGAACTGGAAAAAGATCGCCGATGGCAATAACGGCGTTTACTAATCCGCCCGCTTTACCTTTCTCTTCATTTTTATTTTTTTATTTTTTTTAGCGACGGCTTTTCGAGCAGCGCGGCCTTGGCTTTCTTATTTGCTCACGCCTTTTTCTTTACAACTCTTGCCTTGGACTTAACTTCAGTCCTCTTTGGCATGGGAACTTTAACTGGCACAACAGCATCAGGATCGTATCCAAACCAGACGCGGCTTATTTCACTGTGAATATCCGCTAGTGAGATCTGCAGTTCATCGATGTATTCAAGGAGACCGCTTTCCAGCAGGTGGAAGACATTAGCTTCAGCAGTAATACGTTTTACCCGGTCCACCGCCAGCTGCACATCATCATGATTGGGTAGTTTTTCTAAATAGTTGCTGATGAAGTTGAGACAGAAGTTCACCGCTTTTGGAAATTCATCATCCTGCAGAAGAAAACGTACTACCCCTTCTCCCTGCACGCGATTGGCAACGTTCTGCCGGTAGGACTGGTATCCCCCAACGCTGCGCAGAATATTCATCCACACCACGTTTTCATAAGTTTCCTGCATGGCGGCATCAGATTTTCGGGCCCTGGCAAAAGCCGGCAGGAGAGAGATGGAACCCACATCAACGATACGCGAGGTCATGTCTGCTCGTTCAAGAACATTACCAATCTGTATAAAAGTATAGGCGGTGTTATGCGCCATGCTGCTCCTCAGTAAACCTCCGAGGCGCTGGCAGTCGGCAATAATTTCAGCAAAAAGCTCCTGTCTTACCTTCCGACTAACCCCACCGGCAATCGCTTCCCTCGTCTGCAGGTACATGACATTGATCTGCTCCCAGGCCTCAGATGGGATGACTTCCCTTGTAGTCCTGGCGTTTTCACGCAGCATTTTCAGGCTGCTGATAATGGAAGAAGCATTCTCGGTATCAGTTACCAGGAAACGGACCACGTTTATTTCAGAGTCCATGTTGCCAGTGCTCTGAAAATTCTCGTAACTTCCGGTAATGTCGAGCAGCAGGCCCCAGTTGATATTGGAGCCCCTCGGAATATCAAAGAGCATTGAGGAGTATACATCCAGAAGACGCGCAGAGGATTCTGCCCGCTCCATGTAGCGGCCAAGCCAGTAAACTCTTTCAGCAACGCTCGATAACATCAGTCCTCCACGATCCAGGTATCTTTACTGCCGCCACCTTGTGATGAGTTAACCACGTAAGAACCCTGCACCATGGCAACACGGGTTAATCCACCCGGCGTCACGTAGGATTTGGAGCCCTGCAAAATAAAGGGCCGCAGGTCAATGTGCCTGGGCTCGACATTGCGGTCACCTAGAATAGGTGCAGTAGACAGTGATATCAGTGGCTGCGCCATGTAGTTGCGAGGGTTGGCCTTGATTTTTCTAGCGAATGCTTCCCGTTCCTTTTTACTGGCCTGGGGGCCCATCAGCATGCCGTAACCACCGGACTCGTTGGCCGGCTTGACCACCAGTTTGTCAAGATTTTCCAGCACATGTTGGCACTGCTTTTTATCGCTGCAAATATAACTCGGAACGTTTGGCAGGATGGGATCTTCATCCAGGTAGTACTTTATGATTTCCGGCACGTAGGTATAGACAACCTTGTCATCGGCAACGCCAGCGCCCGGGGCATTAGCTAATCCGACATTCCCCTTGAGCCAGGCTCTAACCAGGCCGGGAACCCCCAGCATGGAATCCTTGTTAAACACCTGGGGATCCAGGAACAGGTCATCAATACGTCGATAAACCACATCGACGAGAGAAAGCCCCTTGATGGTTTTCATAAAGACATGATCATCTTCTACCACCAGGTCGCTACCCTGCACCAGCTCCGCTCCCATGCGCTGGGCAAGGAATGAATGCTCAAAATAGGCAGAGTTGTATATGCCTGGCGTCAAGACGACCACTTCCGGATAATCTTTTGGTTCTGGCGAAATATCCGCCAGCGTGTCGAATAGGTACGAGGGATACTCAGTGTTAGGAATAATGTCGTAGTTTTCAAAAAGTTCAGGAAAGACGCGCTTGGTAACGTTGCGGTTCTCTAGCATGTAGGAAACACCTGATGGAACACGTAGGTTATCCTCCAGCACATAGAACTCACCGTCATCGCCGCGGATCAAATCCGTACCGCAGACATGCGCCCACACATCGTGCAGCGGTTTAATGCCTTTGCAGATTTTGCGGTAGTTGCCTGAATCCATAATCAGGTCACGCGGCACTACCTTATCCTTTAGAATTTTGCCGTCGTTGTAAATATCATTAATGAAACAGTTCAGCGCACGGAGTCTTTGCTCTAGTCCTTGACTGGTTTTATCCCATTCGCTGGAAGTAATAATGCGCGGAATAATGTCGAACGGCCATTCACGGTCAATATTGCCGGCTTCACTATAAACAGTGAAGGAGATGCCCATTGTCTTGATGGCTGCCGCGACCGAATCCTTGCGCTGGTGCCACTCCTTGTTGGTCAGGGAACCAAGGTACTTCACCAGAGCACGAGCAGACCTGCGCGGCTTTCCCGGCCCCAACATGAGCTCGTCATAAAAGTCGCCGGGATTGTATGATTTCCAGTTAAGTGCCATTATTCCGGCTCATCGGGCTACGAAGGGTTTTCAAAAGGTAAATATACAACTTGTAGCTATCTTGCAAGAAATTTGTAATTCCTGATAAGGTTTTAGTTTATCACCCAGCACCAGTCAAATTCGGACCCGCAGTTTCAACTTCTTCATTCAAGAACAGCGTCGAAAATCAGGAATAGCAATTATTGAAACTAAAAACTTTTTAATGCAGCAGTAATGACAACAGAAGTCGCGATACACCACCGTAGCGCCTACCACTTTGACAGGTCTACTGTGATCATGCCCCATGTTGTGCGTTTACGCCCGGCACCACATTGTCGCACGCCAATCAGCGAATATTCTTTAAGCGTAACACCTGACAAGCATTTTATACACTGGCAGCAGGATCCCTTTTCCAACTACAGTGCAAGGCTGATTTTCACCAAGCTCGCTGATGAACTTGTGTTCGATGTAAACCTCAAGGCGCGCCTGGAACCTTACAACCCCTTTGACTTTTTCGTGGATGAAGAGGCTTTCGAGTTTCCGTTTCGTTATGAAGCTGAACTGATCAAGGATGTTGGTCCCTACCTCTTCATCAGTGAGCGCGGAGCAAGGCTAAAAGCCTTTGTAAAATCCATCGGCCATGACAAGCAGGACACCGTCAATTTCCTGGTACAGGTGAACAGACGCGTCCATGAAGAAATTAGCCATGTTCACCGCATGGAACACGGAGTACTTACCTGCGAGGAAACACTTAAAAGCCAAAGCGGCTCCTGCCGCGACAGCGCTTGGCTGTTAACTCAGGTCCTCAGGCATCTTGGACTAGTAACCCGTTTCGTATCCGGTTATCAGGTACTATTAAAAGAAACCACTTCCGCAGAAGGCGCATCTCCAGTGTTGGAGGATCGTGTCGACTTGCATGCGTGGGTGGAAGTGTTTGTTCCCGGAGCAGGCTGGATTGGTCTTGATCCCAGTGCAGGGCTAATGGCGGCAGAGAACTACATTCCTCTGGCTTGTACTCCTAACCCGGAATCAGCAGCACCTATTGATGGTAAAACAACGATCAGTGATACGCACTTCGAGTATTACAGCACAGTGATTAGACTCTAAATCTTCTAGCTATTATTGATCTATTCCGAGCATACGATCAGGATCAAGATTGTTTTCCTGGCACAAATAGTCAAAAGGCTCAACGCCTTCCCCCCATGTCATATACCAACCTCCAGTCCAGGGTTGCGTATAGGCACCAGGGTCATCAATGGTGATTTCATAGCGGAGCCTGCCCCAGTCCGGCCGTGAGAATTTTTCAATTGTGGTGAGCTCTTCTGTGTGCGGAAAACCTCCGCGGCTGATCCAGAAGCCGGTATTGAAACCACGGGTTTCAACGACCAGGGTATCGCCCTCCCACTCACCAATAGAGTAACCGTACCAGGAGGGTTCAATATTCTCTGGAAACTTGCGGCCATCTACCCAGATGCGGCGCCATGAATGAGGAGCACCCACATTGATAAGCATCATCTCGTTGCCAAGGTCCACGAATTCCATTCCATAAGGCGTATGAAACATACGGGCACCGCCGGAGGGCTTGCACCTTGTGTGCGGATCATAGGCACCGCCCTTCTCCCTGCGCTCAGCGTGCAGCTGTGCGGCCCAGGGCTGGAAAGGTACTTCATCATAAAAAAGTGCCTCTTCTATATTAAAGGCACTGGGTTCCTCACCGCGATGGGCAAGTGTTCCCAGCAGGCCCTGCCAGTTGCCCATCCGCTCCAAGGTGCCGGCAAAACTGGGGTGACCGAATTCATTGCGCGGGACAGGCATGGGGTCAACTTCAGGCTCGGGGAATTGGGCCTGCGCCATAGGCGCAGATAAAAGCCACAAGCTGCAAGTCGCAAGCGATAGAAGTCTTAATCTTGTATTAGCTGCTTTTTTCATACCTATAGTCCATATCAAATTTTTCTTTCTAGCAAGACATCTTCTAACTTGTGTCTCGAAGCTTGAGGCTTAATTATTACCACCACCGGTTAAAGTTTGGTCTTCACTGGAAGCTGCCCCAAGTACTTTATCCTGCGCAACCAGTTTTACCGAGCGGGCATTGGCGGTTAGGCTGCCGTCTCTTGCTCGGGTTGCTTCAACCAGCAGTTCATCGCCGATCTGCATGTCGTTTCTTTTCCAGCCGCGGTTCTGCAGCATGTGGGGAGGACCCATCTCAATGCCCCAGTTGTCCCATTCACCGGTTTCCGTATTTTCAACATCGACATAGAAATAGACGTGCGGGTTATACCATTCCACCTTGGTCACGAAGCCCTGCAGCGTTACGGGCTTGTTGGAATCATACTGGGCAGCAAAGGAATGATGTCCCTGCGTTGCGGGAACAACTGCAAGCCACAAGCTATAAGCCGCAATCACCAGACTTATTTTTTTAACTAATCTCATAATAAAATCCTCATTTTTGGGGCGTTATCCACAAAAAGTATCCTGAACCACTTGTGGCCTGGCGCTTGATGCTTATCGTCCCGTATACTGATCCATCGCTTCAACCTGCTCACAGAAGTTTTCATCAATCTCCCCTCCCTCAATCCATTCGAGATTCCATGAAGCCGTCCAGGTGCGGGTATAGGTTCTGGGGTCGTTAATTTCTACTACATATTCAAGCGTGTTGTAGTCAGTTCGGGTAAAACGTTCCACAAGCGACAGCGCCGCGGTATGCGGGAGGCCGCCGTTGGAAAACCAAAACCGGTCATTGAAGCCACTTGATTCGACAACGAGCGTATTGCCCTCCCAGTGGCCGGTGGAATGGCCGTAGTAAGTTCCAACTACCTCTTCCGGATTGGGCGGCTGTCTGCCGTCCATGTGAATTAGGCGCCACCCGCGGTTACCGCCGCCAAACAAAACATAAATCCTGTTGTAATTTCGATCCTGGATAATCCGAAAGCCGCCCTCATAGTGCATGTGACGCGGTCCGGCAGGCGAAATACAGGCGTTAACTGGGTCATCCTTCAAACTATTTGCCTGGCGATATTTGTAAAGCCCAAGTGCCCAGGGCATGAACGGTGCTACCTGATCAGCCTCCTCGATATTGGCAAGCAGTCCCTGCTCGTCCATGGCCACGTCAACACCATCCTCTACCAGCGAGTGTTTGCCAGGATTGCCCCAGTAACCAAGTTCTCCCGGAACCCGGTCAAAACGCACCATCCCGTCATCAAAGCGCGGTGTTTCCCGGGAAATTTGGGAGACTGTTTTCGTGGCCTGCGAAGTTTCATTAGATGGTGGCTCTCCACAACCTGAAAGCAAAATGACTGCCGTAATTACTGTGGCCGTACCACAAGCCCAAAGTTGCCTTCCTTGCATCTTGTATCTTTCCTCTTGCCTCTTTTTTCTTCTCAATTGCATCTGGCCTATTCCCTGGTTAATACCAACTCATTGTCCAAGCCAGCGATAGTCCAGGTACCGCTGATGGTCCGGTTATAGGAACCTATATCCTCAAGCACACCTTCAAACGTGATGGGCTGCCCTTCCTTGGAGATGGAACTGAAACGCACGATCCAGTTCTTGGCATCAAGGCTTGCCTCTTCAAAAAAGATCATGTTTCTACCGGGATTAATTCGACCGCTGATCTGCTCGCCATCCCAGTTCATCACGATCACTGCCATGGTTTGTTCTCCGCCCGGAACTCCCCATTCACCGCGCCAGGTGCCTTCCAGGGGAAACCCTTCCTGGGACATGGCTGTTGCTGGAATAAGGAGTGAGAACAATAGAATGTATGAAACGAGTCGTAGCGTTTCCAAGGTATCCCCCTAAATAAGCTGGTTTATTCAGCGAATATACCTTGGTACTGAGGTTCAGAGAACCAGGCGAAAGATTAATTCGGATTTTCCCCAATATTTGCACAAAAAAGACGGTTTAGGCCCCAAGTACTTGACATGTAAGCAATAACAGCTATCCTTGCCCGCCATGAATAACACAACTTTCTATTCTTTTTTTATTTACATTATTCGACGCTGATCGGGCGGTTGAAGAGTAGATCTTTGTAGCAAAGTTTGAAAACCCGCCACCAGGCGGGTTTTTTATTATCGGGATATGGAATTTACGTGACAAAAACAATAGAAAAGTCTGACCTAGGTAGACAAGGCGAAAGTTTTTCCTTCGTCGAAGCTGAGCAAAAGGTACTCAAATTCTGGGAAGCAGAAAACGTATTCCAGCAGTCCCTGAAAAACTCCAAGGAATGTCCGCCCTACATTTTTTATGACGGCCCACCATTTGCTACCGGCCTACCCCATCACGGCCACCTTGTGGGCTCAACCCTGAAAGACATTATTCCCCGTTACTACACCATGAAAGGCTACTACGTACAGCGCCGCTTTGGCTGGGACTGCCACGGCCTTCCAATCGAACACGAAATCGACAAGTCACTGGGCATGTCCGCTATCGAGGCCGTTGAGAAGCTTGGCATTAAAGGCTACAACGACGAATGCCGTAGTATTGTGCAGCGCTACACCGCGGAATGGCGCAAGACCATCACACGCATCGGCCGCTGGGTGGATTTCGACAACGACTACAAAACCATGGACCCCTCCTTCATGGAGTCGGTCTGGTGGGTAATGAAGCAGCTCTGGGAAAAGGATCTGGTCTACCGGGGCGTCAAGGTAGTGCCATTCTCGACCGCACTTGGCACAGTGCTGTCGAATTTTGAGGCCGGCTCAAACTACCAGGATGTGCAGGATCCGGCTATCACCGTGCTCTTCAAGCTTAAAGATGAAGACGCTTACATGAGCGCGTGGACAACAACCCCCTGGACGCTGCCCTCCAACTTGGCATTGTGTGTCAACAACAATATCACCTACGTTAAAGTCAGGGACAATGAACTGGGCAAAGAGCTTTACCTCGCAAAGGATAGGCTCGTGGCGGTCGGCAAAGGTAAGGACCTCGACGTTATTTCTGAACACCCAGGCAGCGAGCTTGTCGGCAAGCATTATGAACCGCTGCTTCCTTTCTTCGCGGACAAGGAAAGCGAAGGCGCCTTTGTTGTTGTGGCAGATGACTATGTCTCTACCGAAGCCGGTACAGGTATCGTTCACCAGGCCCCTGCATTCGGTGAGGACGACTTCCGTGTGATGAAGGAGAACGGAATCTCGGCGCTGGTTTGCCCAGTGGATCTTGAAGGCAACTTTACCGATGAAGTGACGGACTTTGCCGGCCGTTATGTCAAGGAAGCTGACAAGGACATCATTCGCAAGCTCAAGGACGAAGGCAAACTCTACATACAGGAGGTATACCAGCACAGCTACCCATTCTGTCCGCGCTCCGACACTCCCATAATTTACCGTACCATTCCATCCTGGTACGTCAAGGTGGAGCAGATCAAGGAGCGTATTGCTGCATGCAACCAGGAGATCAACTGGGTACCTGATCATATTCGTGATGGCCGTATGGGCAACTGGCTGGACAATGCCATTGACTGGTGTATCTCCCGCAACCGCTTCTGGGGCACCCCGCTGCCCATCTGGATTAACGATGAAAGTGGCCAGGCCGTCTGCATCGGCTCCATTGATGAACTGGAGAAATATACAGGCGTTCGGGTTGACGATCTGCACCGGGAAAATGTTGACGACCTGACATTTTCCATTGAAGGGGAACCTGGCACGTACCATCGCATCGAGGAAGTCCTGGACTGCTGGTTCGAGTCAGGCTCCATGCCCTATGCCCAGCTGCACTATCCCTTTGAAAACCAGACCATGTTTGAAGCCGGTTTTCCGGCCGAGTACATCGCTGAAGGTCTCGACCAGACACGAGGCTGGTTCTATACACTGCTGGTACTGAGCACAGCCCTCTTTGACAAGCCGGCTTTCCGCAACGTTATTGTCAACGGCATTGTCATGGCTGAAGACGGCAAGAAAATGTCGAAGCGACTGCAGAATTACACGCCACCCGACATACTGATGGAGGAGTACGGCGCTGATGCACTCAGGCTGTACCTGATCAACTCCGGCTTGGTGAAAGCCGAGGAACAGCGCTTTACCGATGCCGGCGTTAAGGATATGGTACGTCGAGTTTTACTGCCCTGGTACAACTCCTTCAAGTTCTTTGCCACTTATGCCGGCATCGATCACTGGAAAGCAGACACGCACCACGTTAAACCGGAAAACATCACCGACCAGTGGATTCTGTCGCGACTGCAGTCTCTCAAAGCCAACGTGGCCAGGGAAATGGTTGAATACAAACTCTTCAACGTAGTCCCGGCACTCTTTGAATTTATCGAGGATCTCACCAACTGGTACATCCGTCTGAACCGCTCGCGATTCTGGAGCGAAGAGATGACAAACGACAAGAATGCTGCTTACCAGACCCTTTACACGACCATCAGTGAGCTGACTACCTGTATGGCGCCCTTCGCCCCTTTCTTGGCTGAGCATATCTACCAGGAGCTTGCTGATTTTGCCGGCGACACTGCCACGCGGCATAAATCCGTACACCTATGTCACTACCCCACCGATGAGAAGGTGCTGATCCAGCCGGTGCTTGAAAAGGCCGTGTCCCGCATGCAAAACATAATTCTGCTGGGCCGCCAGAAGCGCAACCAGGTGAAAGTAAAAACCAAGACGCCAATGGCTCGCCTTACCATCATTCACGAAGACCGGGCCATGCTTGATGAGATCGCGCGCCTTGAAAACTACATCGAGTCGGAACTGAATGTGAAACGCATCGAGTATTCCATCGAGGAAGACAAATACATCAACCTGTATGCCAAACCAAACCTGCCGGTGCTAGGCAAACGCCTGGGTAAGGAGCTGAACAATTATAGCAACCTAATACAGGAGCTGGATGCCAGCGCACTGAACCAACTGCAGGAAGATGGCACCCTTACCCTGGATGATCAGGATTTTTCAACAGACGACATTCTCGTTTACCGCGAAGCCAAGGAAGGAACCGAGGCTCTGTCCAACCGTTTCATTTCGATTGACATGGATTGCGTGCTGACAGATGACCTGGTGGATGAAGGTCTGGCTCGTGAAGTGGTCAATCGAATTCAGAAAACTCGCAAGGACATCGGTTTGAATGTTACCGACAGAATAATCATTGATTTCTCGGCTGATGAAAAGCTCGCCAGCGCCATCGACAAACACCGTGATTACATTACCCGGGAAACGCTTTGCACCGACCTCAGCGAAACGTATGCCAGTGAGCATGACTTCGATGTCGAAGGCAGCAAACTGAAAATCAACATCAAAAAAGTTTAAAGTGAAAAATTATGGTTCTCCAATCGACAGACGACTTAAGAATTAGCGCCATGAAGGAACTGCTCTCGCCGGAGCAGCTCATTGGCGAATTTCCGCTGACTGAAAATGCGTCTGAAACTGTTTTCAGTGCACGCAAGGGCATCCAGGACATTCTGCGCGGTGACGATGATCGTCTGCTGGTGATTACCGGCCCCTGCTCTATTCATGATCCTGATGCGGCGCTGGACTATGCCAGCCACCTTGCAGGCCCGATGCAGGAATTAAAGGATGACCTGCTCATTGTCATGCGTGTCTATTTTGAAAAACCCAGGACCACGGTGGGTTGGAAAGGCCTGATTAACGATCCGTTCCTAGATGACAGTTTTCAGATCAACGAAGGTCTGCGTAAAGCACGCAGCCTGCTGCTGGAGCTTGCGGACAGGGGCATTCCTGCAGGTACAGAATATCTGGACCTGATCAGCCCGCAGTATGTGGCTGACCTGATTGCCTGGGGCGCCATTGGTGCAAGGACCACCGAGTCCCAGTGTCACCGCGAACTGGCCTCCGGCCTTTCCTGTCCCGTCGGCTTCAAGAACGGTACCAGCGGGGACGTGCAGATCGCGATTGATGCCATTGGTTCAGCCTCGCATCCTCATCATTTCCTCTCGGTTACCAAACAGGGGCATTCTGCTATTTTCCAGACGGCTGGGAATCCTGATTGCCACATCATCCTGCGCGGCGGTCACAAGCACACCAACTATGACCCCGAAAACGTTCGTGACGTCTCGGAAAAACTGGAAAAGGCCGGCCTACCACAGAACATTATCATCGACTGTAGCCATGCCAACTCGGGCAAAGATCATAACCGTCAAGTAGTGGTGTGCCGCGACGTCGCCTACCAGGTCGCCGCCGGTGAAAAGAACATCAAGGGCATCATGCTGGAAAGCCACCTTGTCGCTGGTAACCAGAAAGTCGTATCGGGAGAGGAACTGACGTACGGCCAGAGCATCACTGATGCATGCATGAACTGGGTTGACACCAGCGGACTTCTGCAGGAACTGGCTGACTCAGTGAAAAGCCGGCGCAAGCCCTAAATAATACACTCAAAGTAGTATTTAAAAGGAACATCTTAAGCACTACTTCACAACCTCTTATTCAAATAAGCTGTTTTTTTGCTTATTTCCAGCGAAGCACACTTCTAAAAACGTCGAGTACGTCACAAAAGATATTCACACTGGTTCAAATTTTTGGTTACACCTCAAAACACCATCCTTTCAAGTGAGCCAGTTATAGGCTTTTGCGTCTCTCTACGCCCTTCACTGAAAGCCAACAGTGATAAATATTAAGCAAATATTCATGACTCAAAAGAACTTCAGTCAATTTTGATTTTTTAATCCGGTCCTGTTACTCACCTGGCTGGCATGCCCAGCGACCAGGACAACCAGTTTGGTTTCCAGGCGAAACTATTGCTGCTTTTCACGTAAAAAGGTAGGGGAAGATTTCAGATATCTAGCACGAGTAGATCGGAAAACGAGCGGGAACAGCAGGGTGTGAATTGGTGCTCAATGTTGTGCTCTTCATCTGTCAGAATACTGTCTCGGTGATCCGGTTCTCCTTCTAAGACAGTCACAATACAGGTCGCACAGATGCCCTGTTCACAGGAAACAGGATGCTCCACGCCATTTTCATGAAGCACTTCTACAATGGTTTTATCCTCTGGAATCGGGAAAGTCTTTTCTGATTTAGCCAGATGCACTTCAAAGGTTTTTTCGTCAAACATTGTCAATGCTCAGGGTTCTGTCGTTGCTGCAGTTTGCTTACTGCTCTTCTGGCCATGACACGCGGTGCATCAGCCTTGTTATCAACAAGCCAGTCCTCGCCGAATTCATTAATCCTTTCCTGCTGCGCCTCAACCATAACTTTGTCTTCAGCCAGAGCCTTCCTGATCTCGGAATCAATTTTTTCGGTAGCCGAGGGTTTGTCTGTTTCGTGCCCGTTCGCCGTAGACCAGAAATAAAAACAGGAAGTATCCGTCTCGGGTGTCAGTGCATGCCAGATACGCATATCAAAGCGCGGGGCGCCTGCTGTTGCACGGTCTTCGCCAGACTGAACGCCGCCTGAGTACTGGATGACGAATGCAGGGGCAATAAATTCAAATTCCTGCCAGCGGTCAATTAGCCCTGGAAAGGGTACACAGTTGTTGTAAACCGGAGGTGCCGGTGCATTACTCATTTCCCTGCTAAGCGTGATGCCGTTGTCAGTGGCATCCAGTGAATTCTTCGCCACCATATGAACATTGGGTGCAGAGCCACCCACAGAGTCAGGGTGCACATAGGCCAGGTGAGTGGCATCAAGCAGGTTATCCACCAGCATCAGGTAGTGGCACCTGACCAGCATGACATCGTGGATATGCGGCCAGTTTTCAGCGTCGTTGTGAAAGGGGTAATCCGGAATCATGCTTTCATTAGCATTTTCAGGATCGCCATGCCAGATCCACAGCATCTGGTCTTTCTCAACAAGCGGGTAGCTGGCAACCCTGGCCCTCTTGGGAATGATTTCCTGGTTGGGCACCTCGACGCAGGCACCATCACAGCCAAAAACCAAGCCGTGGTAGTTGCAGCGGATGCCCTTTTCCACCACCGTACCAAGACTTAAAGGGGCACCTCTATGACTGCAGCTGTCCTGCAGCGCTACAGCCTGCCCCTCCTTGGTTCGATACAGCACGATGGGCTCGTTGCAGATCCGTCGTGCAATCGGTTGATCGGTAATCTCATCAGCCCAGGCGGCCACGTACCAGGTATTCTTAACAATCATGTTTGCCCCTTAAGACTCTTGGCAAATATACCAGTAAACTGGTTTTATTAAGTAAAATTATGGTCGCACACGTTTGCGGAGTTGCAAAGGAAACTGCACACATACAATCAGTAAATCATGCATGGCACATACAGCTTTGAAGCATTAAGGACAAACCCATGGATTTGTAGTGAATTCCTATTCACGAACAATGTCTGCTAACGATCCCAAGCGAACACAAAAAAACCGGGATTTACCCGGTTTTTTTGTTTGGTGGGACATGTAGGGATCGAACCTACGACCATCGGATTAAGAGTCCGGTGCTCTACCAACTGAGCTAATGTCCCAAATTCATAGAAGGGGCGGATTATAACCAATTAATCTGTGATATAGCCAAATCTAAGCAGCGTTTCTTTAGCAACTTCACCTTTTACAAACTCAAACAGGTCATTGACCATTTTATTGCCTTTCCCGTAGTTGGTGATTATTGCATCCTGCCTGATCGGATCATACAAATTCGGCGGCACAATCCACCCCCTGCCTGGGGGTAATACATCATTAGCGGCGAGCTGTGATAGGGCAATAAATCCTGCATCCGCGTTGCCAGTCATCACGAACTGGTAGGCTTGGTTGATATTTTCTCCCAGCACCAGTTCGGCTAGCGAGGTTTCCCCCACGAAGAGCATGTCCATGACCTGAGTTGCGGCCACACCATAAGGAGCTAATTGCGGATTGGCTACGGCAAGACGGCTGATACGGTTATCCAGCAGTGCCTCATAAGGATCGCCGTCTGTCTTCTGCATCCATAACACCAGGGATCCGGTGGCATAGGTAAAAAGACTGTTGGTATCGGCAAGTCCTGCTTCTATTAAAAGTGCAGGCTTTTCCTGATCAGCGGAAAAGAAGGCATGGTATGGCGCCCCGTTAGCGATCTGGGCATACAGCCGGCCCGAAGAGCCGCTGGCTAGGTTTACCGTGTTGCCGGTTTTCGCCTTGAACGCCGCAGCCATTTCCTGCATGGGAGCCAGGAAATTGCTGGCCACGCCGACCGTGATTTCATCCGCCAAAACCTGGAGGGGCAACAGGGTTGAAAAAATAAATGCTATTAGCCGGTTCATGAGTTTTCCAGATTACTGTTCCTCTATACTAACAGAGGAAAGCTTTCTCTCCTCATGGAATGCCATCAGGAACTAATACGGCTGCTTATTTGGGCTGGACAGTTCAGGATATCCTGTTTACATTTGACAGCCTAAAATTATAAAAAATAGCAATGTCATTTTTGGGGGAAAATCTTTGCTTAAGAATTACTTACGTCCACTTGTCTCTTGCGCTCTGCCAGCCCTTCTCGCTGTCAGCGCCAATGCTCAAATTGTCGGTTTCACCGGCCAGGTACTAGAAATTGAGCCACCCGATTGGGAATTTGCCACCTCCGATGAACATTACCGGTACCTGCTGGATAAAGCCGACGGCGGCACCCAGCACACCTGGGATACCCTGCCGCGCTGGGACGGGCTCTGGGATACGGCTGGCAATAACCACATGGATGCCTTCATCGAGGGCGGTCTGCGTGGCGGCACCGTAAAAAAAGGGGTCCTGACCCCTGCCTATGAAGCAGCTTATATAGAACGCTGGCGGCAGCAGCAGGAAGAAGGCCAGGTTCGTTATGACCGACTGACGCACTGCGAGCCAGCCGGCCTGCCGCGCTGGCTGCTTGAGCCTTACAACCATGAATTCATCAACATGCCGCACCAGTCCTATTTCATTAATGACTTTTCCAACGCCATTCGCCGCATTTATATCAACCAGGAACATACCAACCTGGCGGAAATGAACGGCTCTCATTCCTGGCATGGCGACACCGTTGGTTTCTGGGATGACAATAAGCTAATTACCCATACCAAGTACGTGATGCCGGCCGACTTCACACGCTGGTCGCCCATGACCAGCAACCAGTTGGAGCTTGTTGAAACTTGGGAACTAAGAGAGTTTGATGATTTCGAACGCCTGGTCGTGCAGGTTACCATGTATGACAGCCATGCCCTCGTGAAGCCATTAAATTTTGTTTATGCCTTCCGCCGTTCCGAGGGACTCGAGGAAATCGGTTACCGCGTACAGCATTGGGAATGCGAGCAAAGCAGCAACTCCTACCTGGACGAAGACGGCCTGACCAATTTTTACTTGCCTGGCGAGCCTGGCTATAAAGATCCGCGCGCCACTTCCCTGTTTGCGGACCTGCCTGGACAGACGGCAGATCCATACAATGACCCTGCGCTGGATAGTGGCGATTGAGGTAGAGCTAGGAGCTAGTAGCAAGATATTATGAATTCGACTTACTATATATACAGATTAATAAACTCTTTTTTTGAGGTTGTAAAATAATGAATTTATTACAGCGGTGGAAGTTTTTTCTTGTTCCTTGTTCCTTGTGCCTTGTTCCTGTTATGGCACCTGCCCACCATAGCTTCTCCATGTTCGATCGCGACACCGAAATGGCGCTTACTGGCAGCGTGGAGCGCTGGGCATTCAACAACCCACACGCGTGGCTCTACATTAATGTCGAAAATGACGCTGGTGAAATTATTGAATGGGGATTCGAAGGCGGTGCCCCACCCCAGCTGGTCAGGCAGGGAATCACCGGCCGCACCTTTAATCCCGGTGACGAAGTGACCATCATGTTCAGCCCGCTGGCAGACGGCCGCCCTGGAGGAGCCATGTGCTGGGTAAAACTGCCGGATGATTCCTATGTGAGACCTGCCGATGGCGGCTGCGGTTCACGGGATCCGGAAAGTATTGAGCGCTGGGAAACCTGGCTTGAGCAGGGAATTACGTCAAGCAAGGAAGTCGCTGCCCAGTAAAAATTGATTGAGTATCAAAAAAAGGAAGCACCAAGCTTCCTTTTTTTTATGCCTATCTTATACAGGCTACAGCTGACCTTCTTCCAGCGGCAGAATCTTGAAATTGATAATGCCGTAGAGAATAGAAATAAATGGCATGCTCAGATTGAAGATACAAAACGGCAGATAGACCATCGTCGGCACACCTAGCGTGGCGGCCATGAATGCCCCGCAGGTATTCCAGGGCACGAGCGCAGATGTCACCGTCCCGGAATCTTCAATAACGCGGCTCAGGTTCACCGGCGCCATGTTGTGATGCTGAAAAGCGACCTTGTACATGCGGCCCGGTACAACAATTGCCATATACTGATCGGCAGTGATGATGTTAGCCCCGATGCAAGTAAACACGGCAGAGGCAATAATAGAGGCAGAGCTTTTCGCCTTTAGCATGACGGCCGAGACTAGCGTTTTCAGCATGCCAGTCTGCTCCAAAGCGCCGCCGAAAAAGATAGCGCACATCATCAGCCAAATAGTGTTGATCATGTTGGCAGCACCGCCGCCGCTGAGCAGATCATCCAGGATCGCATCCCCGATACCGGAGGTATAGCCCGAAAACATGATGGTCCAGGCAGCGCGAAACCAGCCGGCGGACTGCGTCGCCAAGGAATTCTGGAACACCAGGGCCAGCAAGAGTCCGAGAAAGGCGGCAACGAGAATCGAAGGCAAGGCAGGTATTTTTTTCCAGGCCATTACCAGCAGCACAACCAGCGGCAGTAGCAGGTACCAGCCCAGGGTGAAATTTTCCTCCAAGATCAGCAGCGTGTTTTCAAGCTCACTGCCAGATGTCTGCGATTCTGATGTAATTCCCATTCCCATAAAAAATACGAGCGCCAGGATCAGTGCCGGAAACGCCGTCCAGCCCATATGCCGAATATGGGAAAACAGGTCCACACCGGTCACTGCAGGGGCCAGGTTAGTAGTGTCCGACATGGGAGACATCTTGTCCCCAAAATAGGCTCCTGAGATAACCGCCCCGGCACAAACGGCAGGTGACAAGCCAAGGCCGTTTGCCGTACCGATCATGGCGACACCGACGCTGGCCGCTGTAGTCCATGAACTGCCGATGCTCAGAGAAACAATGGCGCAGACAAGACAAACCGCGGCATAAAAAATAGTCGGGTTCAGCAGGGTCAGCCCGTAATAAATCATGGTGGGCACCACGCCGCCGGCAATCCAGCTAGCAATCATAATACCCACGGCAATCAGGATAAAACTGGGACCAAATATGACGGTCATGCCCCGGTAGATGTCCTTCTCGATGGCCGCCCAGGTGCTGCCGTTTTTCATACCCAAAAGCAGGGCGATACATCCTGACAACAACAGTACTATCTGGTTGGGTCCGTAAGAGGAATCCTCACCAAAGAATCGAACTGAAAAGAATAGACCAATAATTAGAAAGCCAATTGGAAGCATCGCATCCAGGAGGCTGGCAGAACGTTCACTGTTACCTTTATCAGTCAAATAATTTACTCCTATAGTTCGCCAAGGTGATGAAATACCAGGCCTGATTTCAGCTTGGGCTCAAACCAGGTTGATTTTGGCGGCATAAACTGATCCTGCTCGGCTGCATGCATCAACTGCTCGATACTGACCGGGTAACAGGCAATGGCTGCTGCGAAGTTACCACTGTCCACCGCTTTTTCCAGACTATCCTTGGCGCGAATGCCACCGACAAAATCAAGACGGCTATCGCTGCGCTCATCCTCAATACCGAGGATTGGCTCGAGAATGGTGTCATGCAGCAGAGTCACATCTAGCTTACTGACCTCCTCTTGTTTCAGGTTAAGCTGGTACCACTGACCGTTAAGGTAGAGGCCAAACTGGTTGGCTCTGCCCGGTATGGCCGCTGTTTTTAAAGGCTTTATAGTGTAGGCTCCGGCAACGGCATCGAGAAAACCCTGGGCATCATAATCACCCAGGTCCCTGACAACTCTGTGATAGCCAAGAATATTGAGCTGGTCATGGGGGAAAAGTACCGCCATGAAATAGTTGTGGGACTCATTGCCGGTGTGCTGACTGTATTTCGCCCGGCATTTTTCCCGGTAGCGAACCGCTGCGGCGGAGCGATGATGGCCATCGGCAACAAAAAGCGTAGGTACAGCGGCAAACCTTGTACTGATTTTATCCACTACCTGCTTGTCAGACACTTGCCAGAGTTGATGGGCAACTCCATCACTGACGAAATCGACGACAGGTTCACCTGCACTCTGCCCTTCCATAAGCGCTACGAGCTCCTGTTCTGCACGGTAGGTCAGGAATACCGGCCCGGTCTGTGCCTGGACCGCCTGCATGTGCCTTAAGCGGTCATTTTCTTTTTGCGTGCGGGTCAGTTCATGTTTGCGAATGATATTGTTTTCATAGTCATCGGCACTGACTAGCCCAAAAATGCCAGTCTGGGTGTGAACTTCGTCGTTCGCCAGCGTCATGCTCTGGCGGTAAAGATAGAAACTGGGTTCAAGATCTTTGCAGAAAATGCCCTTCTCGAGAAACTGGGTCATATTGAACCCGGCCCGGGAATAGACCTCGTCGCTATACACGTCGACACCTAAGGGAAGATCAATTTCCGGCTTGGTGATGTGGAGGAAACTGACAGGATTGTCTTGCGCCAGTATTCTCGCCTCTTCGCTGCTGAGGACGTCGTAGGGAGGAGCCGCCACTTTTTCAGCCAGTTCAGGCTGAGGCCTTATGCCGGTAAAAGGAAGTACCGTTGCCAAGGTGTCGTTATCTCCTGCTGGACTACACTACCGCGAGTAATTCCACTTCAAAAATAAGGGCCTGGTATGGTCCGATCGCGCCGCCGGCGCCGTTGGCACCATAAGCTAGTTGATGCGGTATGTAGAGCTTCCACTTGTCGCCGGCTTTCATAAGCTGCAGGGCCTCGGTCCAGCCTGGAATCACGCCGCCCACATCAAACTCGATAGGCTCGCCCCGACTTACGGAACTGTCAAACACGGTGCCATTGACCAGGGTACCATGGTAATGCACACGCACCTTGGAAGAAGCCGAGGGAGTTTCCCCAGCACCTGACTCGATTACTTCGTACTGCAACCCACTGTTAGTGACAGTGACTTCATCACGCTGGGCATTAGCTTCCAGGAAACGCTCACCCTCTACTGCGTGCGTGGCCGCTGCCTCGTTTTGCTGCTTGCGCAGGCGCTGGTTTACATCGTCAATGGCATTACTGATGTCTGCATCGCTGACCTGGCTTGGGTTTCCCTCCAGTACGTCTGCTATCCCGGCGATCACCGCCTTGGAGGACATTCCCTCGAAAGGTTGTTGAGCCAATTGTTCGCCGACCTGGCGACCAATACCGTAACTGGCTTGTTCATCAATGGAGCTAAATTCTTCAGACATACAGGGTTCCTGTTTTTTCAAGTCAAGGATCGATCTTATCACGTCCATTCTTCCAACTCCCGAACTCGCTACAGTTGTTCGCTGAAAAATGCCGCCATACAATGGCGCCATGACTTACGAACAAGCCAGGCAGTATCTAATGGACTTACCCGACGCCTTACTAGATTATCCTTTTGGGGCGGAAGTGGCCGTATTCAAAGTTCGTAATAAAATATTTGCAACCCTAACGGAAACCAACGGCAAGGTTTTTTCCAATCTCAAGTGCGATCCTGAAGAGGCAATAATGCTAAGAGACCTCTTTGATGAGGTTATGCCTGGATACCACATGAATAAGAAGCACTGGAATACGCTTGAACTTGCGGGAAACCTTCCAAGAATAGAAATCCAGCGTATGATGGAAAACTCCTATACACTGGTAGTCAAAAACCTGCCCAAAAAGGCTCGCCAGTCACTAGAAATTGAATATGGCGCTGACAACATTTATCGCTAGGTTAATAAATAATTGAAACCGCGCTATTTTTTAATACTTCTCATTCTTGGGGCGATATGGGGATCCTCTTTTCTCTTTGCCCGCATTACTGTCGGTGAATTCGGCGCTATCCCTCTTAGTGCCGTTAGATCATTAATAGCCGCGGCGGTGCTTTTTCCCATGATGCTCCTATCAGGAGGCTGGAAACAGTTTGTCGCCTACTGGAAACATTTCATTGTGCTCGGACTCATCAGCACCGCACTGCCTTTTACCTTTATTACGCTGACCACACAGTTTTCCACGGCCGGCTTCGCCTCGATTCTTAATTCCTTTACCTCCATCATGAGCGCACTGATCGCCTGGATCTGGCTGAAAGAGTATCTCTCCATTCAGGCCATTCTTGGAATTTGCCTCAGCTTCATTGGTGTGGTCATCATGGTTGTTGATACCCAATCTATTTCAAGCGAACTTATACTGCTGCCGGTGCTCACCGGACTCGGCGCAGCTTTCTTCTATGGGCTGACGGGCAACTACTCAAAAAAATACACAGATGGTCTTCCCTCGATTGTTTCTGCCACGGGCTGCCAGGTCTATGCGGCCTTGTTCCTGCTACCACCGGCCATTTTCCTCTGGCCTGATAACACCATCAGCACCGGCGGCTGGATTAACGCCGTGATCCTCGGTCTGATGTGCACGGCCCTGGCTTTCATTCTGTTCTTTCAGCTATTGGAAAAAATCGGCATTGTGCGCACGATGATTGTGACTTACCTGATTCCCCTGTTCGGTGTATTCTGGGGCTTCCTGTTCCTGGATGAATTAATTACGCTCAACATCACCATCGGCGCAATGCTAATTCTGGCAGGCGTGGCCATGACCACCGGGGTATTAAGCTACTTCCTGCAAAAAAAGAGAGACCATGCCGAAACCTAAAATCAGTTTCCTCGCCTCCCACGGCGGTTCCTCCGCTAAAGCCATCATCAAGGCAATCGAGGAAGATAAACTCGAGGCCAGCCCTGGCATCCTCATCACGAATAACGGGGGCTCGGCAATTTACGAGTGGTGCAGTGACAATGGTTTTCCGGTTTATCACGTCTCGGCAGCCACGCATGGCCCGCCGCAGATCGCCGACGCAACCATCATGTCCTTGCTCAAGGAAGTGAATACCGATCTCGTAGCATGCTCAGGCTACATGAAACAGATAGGTCCCGTTACCCTACAGGAATTTTCTGGACAAATACTCAACATTCACCCCGCCCTCCTGCCCAACCACGGCGGCCAGGGGATGTATGGCGACAACGTGCATGAGGCAGTTCTAAAAGCCGGTGATAAGGAATCAGGCGCCACCGTTCATGTCGTCACTGAAAACTATGATGAGGGTCCAATAATTGCGCAGTCCCATGTTGAAGTGCTGGCAGATGACACGCTGGAGAGCCTGCGTCAGCGAGTCCAGGCCACCGAACCCAACCTCTATATCGAGGCCATAAAAAGTATTTTGTCTGGCGGAACCAAACAGGCTACTCTCAAAAGATGAAAGACCTGTCTAAAACCGAATGTTTTGTCCATGGCGTTGTCCTCAACGGCGACGGCTCCTGTGTGGATATCGACGATACATCAGCGGAAGGCAAACCGGTCTGGCTGCACCTAGATTACTCCGAGAATGATTGTGCAGAAACATTAAGTGATTTGGGATTACCCATCACGGTGGTGGAAAGCCTTGTAAGGACCAACACCAGGCCGCGCACGCTCAGGGAAAAGGACGGATTCATAGTGTTTTTGCGGGCGGTAAACCTCAACCCCGGCGACGATATCGACGACATGGTCTCGCTGCGCGCATGGTTTGAAAAAGACCGCCTGATCACTATTCGCCAACGCCGCGTTTTCTCTATTCAGGACATTCGCAAGGAAATGGAGGCCGGCAAGGGGCCAACAACTATTCAGGGGCTATTCCTTACCATCATTGAGCGCCTAGCAGACCGAATCTCCGAAGTTGTCGACGATATCGAGGAAAAAATTGGCAACTACGAAGACACCCTCGAGTCTCTAAACTCAAATGACATTAGGATTACCGTTTCCAATTTGCGCCGCCAGTCTGCTCAAATAAGGCGCTACCTGGCCCCGCAAAGAGAGGCACTGGATTCCTTTTACCGCCTCAGCCATGAAGTCATGAGTGAAAAACGCGGCTTTGAATTGCACGAGCAGACCGATCGCATAATCCGCTACGTTGAAGATCTCGACCTCGTCCGCGAACGTTGCCTAGTGCTGCAGGAAGAACTCATGAACCGCATCGCCCAGGAGCAAAATGCACGCACCTACGTGTTATCAATTGTCGCCGCGATTTTTCTACCCATCTCATTCATTACCGGTTTGTTTGGCATGAACGTAGCTGGACTGCCAGGCATAGAGGAACCCATGGCGTTCAACCTTGTTTCCTTTGCTATGGGCGCCATCGTAGTGGGCATTGTCGTCTACTTCCGTACTAGGAAATGGTTATAACCACTTTCCTCTCATTTGTTAATGTTATTGATAAAACCAGAAGTTTTAATTGAGGGACGGCAATAGGAAGATGTCTCTCCTGGCACAAAACTGCCGGTAGGATTGCAAGTTTTTTTGCAAGTACAATCAGGCGATGCTCCACAGGGTGCTGAGGAAACTGGAGTTTGTGGAATAGCCTTTACTTTTGTTCAGGCGCAACTTGTTCGCTGATCAACCTGAGCTGCCCATCCATATGGACATCCCGCTGCGGAAAGGCAATCACGATACCGGCCTCATTGAACAATCCCTCAATCTTGAAGCGAATATCCGATTTCACTTGACGCAAGTCCCTTTCCCCAACAGCGTCAATCCAGAAATAGACATTAAAAATAAGTGCGTTGTCACCAAAGTCTTCAAAAAACACTTTGGGTGCTGGATCATCTATGGTGTCCGGATGATCAACCGTGGCCTGCATGATGAGACGCTCTACTTCCCTAACCGGCGAGCCATATTCAACACCAACACTAACGACGCAGCGAATTTTTTTATCGATTAGCGTCCAGTTCACCACAGTCTGTTCAAGCAGCTGGCTGTTAGGAACGAGCAGGTGTACGCCATCTACCCGACGTATGCGCGTGGAGCGTGTGCTGATTGTTTCCACGGTGCCTTTTACATCACCAATTTCTAGAAAGTCCCCAATGCGAATCGGTCGCTCCCACATCAGAATCCAGCCTGAAATAAAGTTGTTAATTAT
>RFVC01000161.1 GCA_009922595.1 Gammaproteobacteria bacterium
GTCTTTTTCTACAAAGCGCTTTTTCGCTGGGAGATGGTGCCCATCCATTATTTCGCACTTTTCCTCAGTTTTTCCGCCGCCCTCAGTCTGGACTGGATGCTGCGTAAGCGCAGTGAAGAAAAGATCGGAGCCGCTTTGGGCTGGTCCCTTACCCTCCTGATCTTTATCGGTATGCTCGCGCTTTCAGCCGTGCGCATTCAATGGCTTGTCCTTCCTGTTTTGCTGATCATGGTCTGGATCGAACACCTTCGCTCGGACCGCAGGCTCGCTCTTCCTGGGGTCCTGCTTCTCCTTTTTTCTGTGGCCGCCTTCACCCTGTCACCGTCCGTTCGGAAACGGCTTCAGGAGAGTTTGGTGGAGTGGCAGGCGCGCAATGACAAAATGGATGGTTTCCAGACCAACGAACGCTATTACCTGTGGTCCCATGGAACAGCTATGATCGCAGAAAGAATTGTTTCCCTTATTCAAGTACAGGGGAGCGATCGGTCTACAAGGACAATTGTTCCTTTGGGCTTGCCTGCTCAGTTTCACCACCGAATCCATGCTCCAAAGACAGGCCGGCCTTTTCTTTTTCTCTTTCTTCTATGCCTGGCTGATCGTCTATCCGGTAGCCGCAGATCTTGGTCAGGAGACCAGTGCGCGACGCCGGAGCGAACGCTGAGCATAGATCGACAGTAGCAGAACAAAACTGGCTTCAAAAAGAAGCATGGAGCCGAATAAGACCCTTTGTCCACCCATAGAATGGGCAAGGGAAAAGAGGAATGGCATCATGAGCAAAAGCCCGATGGAAATACGTGCAGAAGTCTTTTGATCCTCCAGAGCCAGCAGGAGCTTTTGCAAATGCTGTCTTTGAATGATGAATACTCCAGACCAGACAAGGATCCCATAGGCCAAATGAGCCGACCGGCTGCTCTGCCCTGCAGACAGCAGACCCATTATGGGCTGCTCCAAAACCAAGAGCAGAACGGTGAGCAGGATCCCGCCAGAAAACACCAGGGCCGATACGTTCCTGCGGTATTTCAGGAACAGGGCATGACTTTCGGACAAAAGCCTATTGTATTGAACATAGACCACCGTGGAGAGCAGGGTCCCCGGCAAGCGAAAAGCCTGCATCACTCGGTCCACGACCGAATAATATCCAAACTGAACAGGGCCCAGAAGAAAGCCAACGATCAGGGAAGGCAGAAAACTGAGCAGATAGGTACTGATCGGAGTCACTGAAATGGTGGCGTTTCCCTTCAGCCGCTGAACAACAGTGGACCATGGATTCCATTCTGGACGCACGCCCTCCCAGAGCAAACGGCCCCAGGCATAGGCCAGTACGAGCAGTGCACCGATGGAATTGAAGGCCATGATCCAATTCTCGTGCTCTGGTTGCCGGATAAAAGCGATCACGCCCAATGCATAGATCAGTTTCCAAACCAATGCATACAGCTGAACGTGCAGAAATCTCTTGTTTCCCTCGAAATACCAGTTGGGCATCAAACTCGCCCCAATCGCATACCCCAGCGCGAGGAACATCATCGGCCAAATGGCCCGGAATGAACCAAGGGAGAGAACGATCCCTACATACAGCAAGAGTGCAAAGGGCCAAAACAGGAACTTCTGCTGAAGCTGCATGCCCCACAACCGACCTGCTCCATCTGAATTGCGGGTCATTTCCTTTGAGGCGAAGAGGTCGAAGCCCATATCCAAAATGGGGATGAATATGGACGAATACAGCAGCGCCTGATTGTAATGACCAAAACCGCTCGGGCCGACATGCGCCATGATGTAAGGAACGATCAGCAGCGGTATCAGCGTTGAGATCACCTGAACGACGGAAAGAAG
>RFVC01000162.1 GCA_009922595.1 Gammaproteobacteria bacterium
GCATATTACATCTACGTGCGGTGTATTTGGTTCAGCCTGTGGAGTAGGGGCGCTTTTAAAGCTCAAGCCGGGTCAGTTTATTTTTGCGGTGGGAAACGCGGCTGTTCAGTCAGCTGGGTTAGTAGAAGGCCTCGGCCACATGGCAAAAAGTTTAAGTGTTGGAAACGCTTCGCGATTGGGAATGATGTCGGCACTGCTTGCGAAGGCTGATTTTGACGGGCCTCCACTACCACTCTCAGGTGAACGTGGTTTCCTGCGCGTATATTGTGACAACCCTAATTTTTCAGCCTTAACGGAAGGTCTTGGGGAGAGTTGGGAGATAGCTAAAAATACTTACAAGCCCTATCCTGCTGGCGTGGTATTAAATCCCGTTATTGATGCAAGTTTGGAGATTTCATCAAGGCAAGGCTTTGAGCCCAATAGTGTAAAATATGTGACGCTTAAAGGTCATTCGTTACTCCGACAACGTACAGATAGACCCGATGTCGCAACTGGACGAGAGGCGCAAGTTTCGGCGCAGCATGCTGTTTCTATAGCTTTCCGACGAGGCAAGGCTGGACTGGCTGAGTTTAGTGATGCTGCAGTACGAGAGACTCTGGCTGCAGGTAGACCCCAAATCACATTTGTTGATGATGACACTTACGACATTGATGCGGTTGATATGACGGTAGACCTTGAGGATCAATCACCAATTCATGTGCGTATTAATGCAGCGCGCGGTGGGGCAAAAAACCCACTTTCTGATCTAGATATTGAGAATAAGGTCCGGGAATTATCTGAGCGTGCAGCCTTCACTGGAAATATCGATCGACTTATCGAGGCAGTTTGGATGCTTGATGCTTTGGAAGATGCAGGCATCATTGCTCGGCTGGCAACTGCTGGGGCTTCGTGATGTCCAACAGGTATCTTAATGGCCGCACGGCTCTTGTAACGGGCTCTGTTGGGGGCCTTGGAAATGCAATTGCAGAAGGCCTTGCCGCAGTTGGTGCAAATATTGTTCTGAATGGACTCGAGCCTGCAGAAGAGGGCGCCGGTGCGGCGTCAAAAATTGCGTCGGAATATGATGTGGACGCAATTTTTGATCCGTCAGATGTGAGTGATCTGCATCAGATCAAACGTATGATCGGTAATGCCAATGCTCGCTTCGGCGGAATTGATATTCTTGTGAATAACGCCGTGGTCAGGAATTTCTCGGCGATCGAGGATTTGCATCCAGAAGCATGGGATCGATCAATAGCTGTTAATTTATCAGCAGCCTTTCATGCCGTCCGCCTAGTTTTACCAGGGATGAAGGCTAGGAACTGGGGGCGTATCATAAATATGTCTTCGGTCTTTGGTTGGAGAGGGGCGTCTGAACGCATAGATTATGTAACTACTAAAACGGCACTCATCGGCCTTACTAGAGGAATTGCAGTTGAGACGGCGGCTTCAGGTGTTACAGCTAATGCTCTTTCTCCTGGGTCAGTGCCAACGCCGGCTATCATGGCCAAGTTAGAAAGTATGGCAGAAGCTGAGGGGACCATGCTTGCTGATGTAGAGAAGAAATATATTTCTGAACGCCACCCAACTGGAAGATTTGTAGCTATGCAAAGTGTTGCAGCTATGGCTGCATTTCTCTGCAGTCCGGCTGGCGACGATATTACGGGGACAGTCTTACCTATTGATGGTGGCTGGACCGTTAGCTGACAATTAAACAAATATTGAAAGGTTTTTGTGATGGCTCTTTTTGAACTCAGAACTTACACGCTTTACGTTGGTAAAATGGGCGAGGCGGTTGACCTTTATCAGAAATATGGATTTC
>RFVC01000163.1 GCA_009922595.1 Gammaproteobacteria bacterium
CTCGCCGTTGCTGGATCTCGAGAATCCAGCACACCGGACCGTGGCTGATCAGCGACGCCTGGTTGAAGAGCTTTCGTTTCTCAATCGAAAACATCTTGAATCAATGTCAGGCGAAGATCAGCGGCTTGCCTCCAGGATCAATGACTACGAATTGGCCTTCCGCATGCAGCGGGAAATTCCTGACGTAATTGACTATTCGGGAGAAACAGCTGAGACCCTGGCCATGTATGGCATTGATGAACCTGACACCAACGCCTTTGGTAGGCAGTGTCTTCTGGCTCGACGTCTCGTTGAGAATGGTGTCCGTTTTGTGCAGGTTTTCAGTGGTGGCTGGGACAGCCATGACTATCTTGAGCGGGGGCATTCGGCCCGCATTAAAAGTGTTGATAAGCCGATTGCAGCATTGATCCGAGACTTGAAGCAGCGAGGCATGCTCGAAGATACCCTTGTTGTCTGGACTGGTGAGTTTGGGCGAACGCCTGACAACAATAAACGTGGCGGCGTCTATTCAATTGGTCGAGGCCACAACAACAAGGCCATGACCATGTTGTTTGCTGGCGGCGGAGTGCGGCCCGGTGTGGTTGGGGCGACCGATGAACTTGGGGCAAGTGCTGTCGACTGTGTCCACCCAATTCGGGACGTTCATGTCACCATGCTTCACCTCCTGGGCCTGGATGACAACAAGCTCACTTATTTCCATGGCGGCCGCTATAAGCAGCTCTCCCAGTTTGGGGGAGAAGTCATCGAGGACATGATTGCCTGACCAAAGTGGCTGATTTGCGGAAAAATCTGTTCCTAGGAGAGTTTTTGAGGTCAAGAATAGCCATCCTCCGGTCAAGAATAGCAATTCACAGGAACCGTTTAATGCAGCAAAATTTTCAATAACGGGTTTAGTTCTTTAGTCCATTAGGCACTCAGTTTTGAGTTTGTTTTCTTTTTCGTTTCTTCTTCAGAAAGGTGTTCCGATGACTATCCATCGTTCCTTCAAGCGGCGGCCACGCGGCTTCACGCTGATAGAGTTGCTGGTTGTGATCGCCATTATCGGCGTTTTGGTGGGGCTTCTGTTGCCAGCTGTTCAGCAGGCCCGTGAGGCTGCTCGTCGAGCATCGTGCACAAATAAGCTCAAGCAGCTCGCCCTGGCATGCCACAACTTTGCAGATGCAAATAAGCGGTTCCCGGCGGCTCATACGCTTGCAGGCGCTGGTAATGACATGCCCAGTGATTCTTGGTTTGTGCAGATCATGCCTTACCTTGAGCTTCAAGATGCGTATGACGTTATTCAAACGCAGCCAGTTGGGTGGTGGAGGAGGGGAAACGCCACGATTTCAGCCGTCATTGATCAGCATTTTGAAGAGGTTCGCTGCCCTTCTGCGTTGCGGCTCGATGATCCCTTAAGAACACAGGAGACTTTCAAGGCTAGCTGGGGTGGCGCGAGTGGTTCGTACTCAGACTACGCTGGTTGCGCCGGCGTCAGTAATTCATGGAATGGTCCTTCTAATGAAGTCGCAATGGGGGGCAATATGGGTGCCATGCGAATCGTTGAAGGTGTTCGGTTTCAGGATATCACCGATGGAACAACCAGCACGATCCTGCTGGGGGAAACCTCGGGGCAGCCTGATCCGGCGAGTTCGCGATCAGATCCTGAGGCAGCCGTTCGGTCGTTGATTTCCACCACAAATCATAAATGGAACGCCCCGAAGGAGGCGGCCCGGTACGGCTGTGTGAAAATGAAGAGTGGAAGCGAACTGGGCTTCAACTCCGACCATGAGGGAATTGTGCTTTTCGCGATGACAGATGGAT
>RFVC01000164.1 GCA_009922595.1 Gammaproteobacteria bacterium
GCGCCACAATTGTGGCGCTTTTTTTATTCCCGTTCTTTAATCCGGTGTTCTGATTTTACTACCTCTCTGAACCCTGCCCCTCACCATCGGTCCTGCCCAGTGTAGAGCCATCCTGGAGAATAACCCCGACATAAAGACCACCCTGACTGCCGTCATTAAGTGTGATGGCATTATGGAGGGGGTTAGCGAACACTGTGACCTGGTCACCGATCCTAAGAGAGTTTCTTTTCCACCCTTGGTTAATCAATACATTCGGGGCCGTCATTTCAATTGTCCATAGACCGTCAGGGTGATCCTGGCTGGCATCACCGGTCAGCTTGAAGGACGCATGAGGATTGATCCACCTGACCTGGGTTACTTCACCTTCAATGACAACCACACTATTGCTGTCAAATGCCGCAGTTGAATGATGGCTCATGGTAGGTGCGGAAAAAGCACCAGCCATCACAAGTGCGGCGCCAATTTTTTTGCTGAATCTGTTTACTTTACTCATATTAGTTACCTGGATATTGCTTATTCGGTTTTAAAACCTTAATTAATGTGTTCTAGCGGTCCAGTCCCACCTGCCCCGCCTGGGTGCTTGGCAGATTGTCATTCAGGTCAGGCAGGCATTCCACCTCACCAATATCTGTTTCATCAACTCTTAGCCATTGCTTGGTGTTTCGCCACTCGCCTACCCAGCCATTAGGGTCTGTCATAATATATTCGATCTCCAGCACTTCACCGTTTTCAAGTAAGCGCATGCGCTCTTGGACCCTGAATTCCTCAGAAATGGGAATTCCTCTATCGATGAAGTGATTATAGGTCTCGATGTAACGGGTATTTACGACGAGCTCTTCCCCTTCCCAGTGACCCAGAGATTCACCATTGTAGGTATAAATCACCAGGTCCGGATCGGAATAGTCCCGGCCATCAAGGTAGATCTGCCTAAAACTGTTATTGAAGTTCGAAACCATGAAGATAACTGTTGGCAGCTGGACCATGGCAATCGGCCAGACGCGCGTCATGATCATTGGAATTCCAGCTGGAAAGCACTGGCCAATAGCGTCACGATAAGGACGGCCTTCTGCCTGTGCTCTCTGGCCTTCTTCGAAATCCAGCTTGGTCTGACCGATAAATTCGGGGTACGGGGGACCGAACAGGAAATTAGCGAACCCTTCGCTAAGGTCAACGAACCAGGTACCCGTAAGGTCGAAAGTGGGTTGAGGTCTGTCTGCGGCCAGATTTTTCGGCGCCAGAGCACCAAGCTGTCCTGGATGCTGGGGAATCATCCGGCTGAGCTGCTCACGGCGCTCTTCAGCAGACTGGGCTAGCAACCCTGATGTGATGCTTAACAAGACAAGGAAAAGGCAACCCCGATTTCTGAATCCAGCTTTCATCTATCTCCCTCCGTTGATCGGATGACCTTGATTAAATTGAATGTTCAAGTAACAGGAAAGTGAGCATAAGATTCTTTAAATGGAATGTCTAGGCAGCACTAGCTCCTGTGGCTGGCAGCCTCCTCAGAGGTTATAATTTGCTAGTTATAGGACATCAAATGAATTTCCAATGGGAAAGAAAAGTCGCAACAAGCGAACTCGAGACAAAGAAAAACCAGCGGCCAACCATAGCCCTGCCGTAAGCGTCTCAGATATTAAATCAGCAAGAACTGAAATTCCGGCTTTCTGGATTGCTATTTCTATTCCTTTAGTTTGTGCAGTAGGCGCCTGGACCACTCCTGCGGTGGCGACTCCCATGGAGCTGAAGTCATATGCTTCCCAGATCTATCTTTCGGGATTATTACTAATATGGATGTGGATA
>RFVC01000165.1 GCA_009922595.1 Gammaproteobacteria bacterium
TCCCAGGTCATTCTTTAGCTTGGCCAGTGTATTCCTGGCTATCTCAGCCTCAAGCTCTGGGTCTCTATCCTGTGCAGGCTGACCAGCAATACAATCCTCAATAGTCTTGGTAGGGTCATAGATGACACGCCACAATGCGCCTCTCTTGCCATATGTTCTGCGTACATCCTGGTTGCGTAGCTTCTCTATATATCCCCAGCTGACGAGCTTCCTCATATGCTGAGAGACAGCCTGCTGGCTACACTGTAGGACGTTGGCTACATAGAGCTGGTTAGGAAAGAATACACCTGTCCAGCTGTTGGCATGGGCGCAACAAATACCAAATGCCCTGAAGGTCATCGGATACTGATTGAACCTGTCATCACCATATGCCCTGGCTGGGATAATCATATAAGCACCAGGACATTGATACTCACCACCTGATTGCTTTGGTGGGTCACGCACTGGGTCTGGTGTTATCTTTGTTTTCTTCATTGGTTTGCTCTGAGCAATGATAGGATTGCATCGCAGACCATGCGGATATCTGCATCACCGTGAGCCAAACGCCTGGCTACTTTCTTTGCCCCATACATAACTGTCGTATGGTCACGGTTCACCTGGTACGCAATGTCAGGGTAGCTGTTCATCGTATGCTCACGGCATAGGTAGTAGGCAATGTGCCTGGCCAACACCAGGTACTTGTCTCTTCTGTCACCCTTAAATGCGATAGGCTCTATGTCCATTACTCTACAGGTGGCAGAGCAGATGCTAGAGACCTTAAAGAGCTTGCTTGAACCACGTTGATAAGTAGGCCAGGGTTCAAGGCCTTTACCAATTTCATCTTCAGTTTGTACTCTGGTGTCGCGTACCCCTTTACTTCCACCAATACTGTTGCACCGCGCTGACCCTTCGAGCCTGTTGCCGCTGGGTCTATGTAGCGGAAATCCCCTGTGTATCTGCATATATGCTCTCCATTAACTACGCATTTGATGACAGGCTGAAACTCCAGGTGCGATATCTCGCCAGCCTCAAGCCTGGGCTTCAGTGTGAACCAGTAGTATGCGGCCTCTGCCCTACTGTGAAACGTGATGCCATCAATGCTGTATTTCTTAGCTTTATATTTACTGCCACCTCTAAACGGCATGGCCTATTACCTCACCCTGGTCACGCAGTCTCTCTCTGCGTAACCCTTCAGCAAGCATGACCTCTACCAGGCTGGCTAATGTTCTGCGTTGAAGCTTGGCCTCTCGCTCAAGCTGTTCTTTCAGGGGCTTTCGCACCTTGGCATACAGAACAACAAGCTCTTGTTCTTCCATAGTTTTATTTCCTCTCAAAAAAATATTCACCAGATAGCTTGACAATAGCTGATAGCAAGCTCATATTACAATACAGAACGTGACGCGAACAGCTAATCAAGGGAGATATAAGATGGCTAAGCAAACACAAAACGAACTGGCACAAGGTGTCGCAAACAAAATCCTGGCTCTGATGGAAGAGCATGGCACAGATTGGCAGAAGCCCTGGACATCCACCGCGATTGCATCAGGCCTGCCTTCAAACGTAGCCAGCAAGAAGGCATACCAGGGTATCAATACTTTACTGCTTGCAATGGAAGCAATGGACAAGGGGTATACCTCTTCTGTCTGGGGTACGCTCAAGCAATGGAATGCCGCAGGCGGCAAGGTTATTAAGGGTCAGAAATCTACTGTCGTATTCTTCTGGAAGCCTCTGCTTATTGATGAGAAGGATGCATCAGGCAAGGTCATCAAGGATGCGGAAGGTAATAAGAAGC
>RFVC01000166.1 GCA_009922595.1 Gammaproteobacteria bacterium
GGGCCAGGCCGGTAAGCGCACCTTCTGCTTTCCCCAGCATATAGAAAAAGTCTGCAATCTCTGATTTTTTGGGGGATACCACTTTGCATCCAACCTGAGGAACTATGGTGACATAGCCCATGCTACGCAGGTGACTGACTGCCATGCTTACCGGCTGGCGGCTCGCATCAAACTCTTCGGCCAGGGCATTAATGGACAGCGACTCGCCAAAAAGATACTCACCGCGAACAAACCTGATCTCCAACTCTCTAAGAATCGTTCCAGATTTACCTGAGAGAGCATTATTGGAAGTGCGTAGTCTTGTATCTGTCATGTTGGTCTCATTTCCAATGGTCGGTCTGCATTAATGAATTCTACAGGCGAAGAGCCATTGCCATCGAACAAGCTGGAATGCTAGCATTTCACAAAATCATTTACCATAACCCTGTCTCCGTAAGAGCCAGCCCTACTTGGCAAAATTCGATGGCGCTGATGCGGCGGCAGGATTCTATAGGAAAGCGAGACTGATTATATGGTGGATATCGATAAGCTAGTCAAAGATGATGGAAGCGAACAATCCCGGGAAATATTCTGGAATCAAGATCTTTATAACCTAGAGATAGAGCGGATTTTTGGCCGATGCTGGCTATTCCTCACCCACGAAAGTCTGATACCCAAACACGGTGATTTTGTCAGCGCCCGCATGGCGGAAGAAGAAATTATTGTGTGTCGCCAAAAAGATGACTCTGTACGTGCCTTTGTCAATTCCTGCACTCATCGCGGCAACCAGGTCTGCCACGCAGAAAGCGGCAACACCCGCGCATTTGTTTGTAACTACCACGGCTGGGCATATGGCACAGACGGTGCCCTGGTTGACATACCATTGGAGCAGCGCTGTCACGCCCAGGTGGACAAAAAAGAGTGTGGCCTGCCTCAGGTTCGAGTTGAATCCTACCGAGGTTTTCTCTATGGCTGTTTCGACGCGGATGCGCCCTCCCTGGAAGAATACCTCGGCGAGTTTGGATGGTTTTTAGATACCTGGATGATTGGCGCGGGTAATGGAGCCGAACTATTGGGTCCTCCCAGCAAATCGATCCTCGACTGCAACTGGAAAGTGCCTGCAGAAAATTTTGTGGGTGATGCCTACCACGTAGGCTGGACACACGCGGCGGCCTTGGAGGTAATGGGTGGCGAACTGGCAGAGTTGGCGGGAAATCGCGCCGATATGCCATTTGATGACCTGGGTAAGCAATTTACTACCCGCCATGGTCACGGTTTCGGAGTCATTCACAACGCCGCGACATCGATCCATACAGACCGCGCTGCCTACGACCAGTTTATGGCAGACCAACTGCCAAAGGTAACAAAGAACCTGGGCCAAGAGCGTGCTAACTTGTTTAACGGGCACTGGAACTGCACGCTGTTTCCGAACAACTCCTTCCTTTATGGAACCAACACATTCAAAGTCTGGCACCCCCGTGGCCCCCACCAAATTGAAGTGTGGACCTGGACACTCGTACACAAGGACATGGATCCGGAGCTGAGAAAGAAGATACAAAAAGGCGCGGCTTTTAGCTTTGGCACCGCCGGCACCCTGGAAGCAGACGACGGCGAAAACATGATGACCTGTACATATTCAAATCGCGGCGCATTAACAAGGCGAGGCACCCTTCAATCTACTATGGGTATGAACCACGAAGGCCCCCATCCTGACTACCCTGGGATTGTTGGTGCCAGTTTTATCGGTGAAACCAGCTATCGTGGCTTTTATCGTTTTTACAAAGAGATATTA
>RFVC01000167.1 GCA_009922595.1 Gammaproteobacteria bacterium
AGGTGCCGTTGCAATCCAGGCGGCCTTATGATGAACGTTTAGTGACCGACTTGATGGATTTCGAGCGGGGAGCAGGCGTTCTCACAGGCAGGGCACCTTTTCCGATCGAGGACACACTGATCTTGATGATCAAAGCGGTTTGTTATAGAGATGGCGCTCCAGCCGCTGGCAGCTGGCTATTTGTTCGGATGAAAAGCCATAGCGGAATTCCAGAGTCTTCTACCGTAGCTGAGCTGCGCGTGGAGCAGGTTCAGCAAATTAAAGGGAGGTTTGCAAAATTCCGTGCACTTGCAGATGATCGCCAGATAGCTGACATCGATTTTTGCGCGGGGAACACTTGAACATCCACACGATTGCAAGCTTTATCCCCTCCTATTGCGTAGACAATGTCGCAAGAGCATTGCAATTTGGCATTCAGGATCAGGCACTGGCGACGAAAATTGGGCCGCGGAAGCTTCCTGTGCTTGACGCAGCACTGGAACCTTCAGACATGGTTGTGCAATCTGTTGAGAAGGCTTGCAAAAGTGCCGCTTTCGATACCAGCAGTCTGCAGGCATTAGTGGTTGTCACTCAGAATGGAGACGGAGCAGAAACCATCCCACATGTTTCTGCTATCGCACACGGAAAATTGGGCCTCGGAACCGATGTATTGGCTTTTGACGTTGGACTGGGATGCTCTGGATATGTATACGGGCTGGTCATTTTGTCAGGCCTGATGAAGCAGATGGGCATTGAGCGGGCTGCACTGGTCACAGCAGACCCTTATTCCCGAATTATTAATCCCGAAGATCGCTCCACCTCTCTTTTATTTGGCGATGCTGCGACGACGACAATTTTGGATCCCACTGGAAAATGGCAGGTTGGGCACGCCATTCTGCAAACCGATGGATCCAAACGGGAGCATATTAAAACGGTAGCAAGAACCTTCGAGATGAATGGTCGGCAGGTATTCAGCTTTGCCGCCACTCAGGTGCCCGAGCAGATTCGGCAATTGCTGACCGAAGTGTCTCTAACGGAGCAAGACATAGATCAATACTGCATACATCAAGGAAGTGGGGCAATTGTCAGGGCAATTGCGGCAAAATTTCCTGCCGTGTCAGACAGGTTCCCCTGCGAAATGGCTGAAACGGGAAACACCGTATCGTCATCGATTCCGTTACTGCTTCAACCCAGACTTAACGACGAAGGGTTGCGGAAATTAGTTCTCTCGGGATTTGGCATTGGGCTGTCTTGGGGTTCAATGCTGATTGAGAGAGTGGGGTAACACACTTTGGGAGGGGCCTTATGGCCGATATCACCGCGGAAACCATCCGACAATTTATCGCCAGCGTAGCACCTGATATAGATTTAACTGCGCTCGGAGACGATACGCCTTTTGATGATATTGAATTGGACAGCATAGATTTCTTCAATCTGCTGCTTGAGGTGCAGACCTACTGCGAGATTGAAATACCCGACAATGACCTGGACCAATGCAATAGCGTTGAAAAAATTATCGCCTACTGTGCGAGTCAGTAATCAGCTTCTGGGCGTAGGCCGGTCCTGATCACTGTCAGATTTCACCACGTAGTGGGCGAAGTTCTGCTCTTTCATCTGGCTTTGGAGCTCAGGAGATAATTTCCAGCCGTAATTAATGGGCGGCTTTTCATAGTTGAGTGGGTTAAATAAGACCGGAAAGGTACCACTTTCATGGCTTATGCGCGTAAAACCTGCATTGAGCAGACTCTCCTGTAACGGCCGCATGGTCTGAAAGTGGTCTATGTATTGGCA
>RFVC01000168.1 GCA_009922595.1 Gammaproteobacteria bacterium
GTAGTCCCAGGTGTCGCCCGGCGTGGTCTGGTAGTGCCACACATACTCACCTGAGTCTGCTTCGACAGCTAGCAGTGAAGCTACGAAGAGGTTGTCACCACCTTCAGGGTCGCGAGCCCGCTGGTGGTGTGCCGTTACCTGTACCAAAGATGATGAGATCATTTACGTTGTCATAAACCACGGAATCCCAGACTGTTCCGCCACCGCCAAGCTCCCACCAGGAACCACTCCATGTGGCTGCCGCCATTTCCATCTGCGGTGTCTCAAAACCAAGCTCAGGGTTGCCGGGCACAGTGTAGACGCGCCAGAGATCTTCACCGGTATCGGCGTCGTAGGCACCGAGATAACCCCTAGCACTTTTCTCGGCTCCGGAATTGCCGATCACCACCATGCCCTTGATGATGCGCGGGGCACTAGTGATGGTGTAGGACATGTCAGGGTCTACGGTAAGCTTGCGCCATTCCTCCTCACCAGTCTGCGCATTGATGGCCACGATGTTGCCATCAAGGGTGCCGAGGTAGATCTTGCCCTCATAGGCAGCTATGCCGCGATTCACGATTCCGCAACAAACTTTGGTGACAATTTCGCGGTCAGTCTGCGGATCGTAGTGCCAGAGCAGCTCGCCGGTGCGGGCATCAAATGCATTAACCATGCTCCAGGCAGTAGAGACATAAATCACGCCGTCCACATAGAGAGGCGTCCCCTGCTGACTCAGGTTGACATCGTAGTCGGCAAACCAGGCCAGTTCGAGCTGGTCGACATTGTCACGGTTAATTTCACTCAGGGGGCTGTAGTAGGTTTCATCGTAAGTCCCACCCTTCATCATCCACTGCCCAGGTTCATTCTCAGCATTGAGCAAGCGGTCATAGGTAACGTTGACGGCGGCAGTGGCGGAAGACACCCCGGCGCCGGTATCTGACTGTGCAGTTTCATTTTCTGATTGAGAACAGGCAGCAAGACAGATTGAGGCTATATATGGAAGAAAGACTTTACGAATCATAGATTTACCTAGGTAACGTTAAAAAGATAATTTGACAGAGAATATAGCGGCAGGGGTGTGTCGTCCAGTCCCCAAAATCCAAAAAAGGCGGTGAATACATCGACTTTTTAAAGTGGGCACCCTGGTGCTAGGGTGCTAGTTGGCTTCAGCGATCTCCTTCATGTTTTGCAGCATTCCCTCGAAGGCACCTCTGCGCCTTGCCATATCAGCATCCTTGGCCTCCTGGTTTTCTAGGTTGGAGACGTCATATACAAGGGTGTAGACCATCCTGGAGGTGTCTGCCGTGACCGGTCTTGCTTCCATGAATCCGTGGTAAAGGTTGTAGTACTGCCCCTCAGTTACAGGCTGGGTGTAGCCATAGGAAAGCTCCGTCTGAGCTACAAGAATTTCTATGATCGAGCGTGGCCCGAATGCCAGCTCACGAACTGTGCCCATGCCGCCATTACCGGAAGTCACTTCACAGGGCAATCCACCCCACTCCTCGATATCGCAATACTCCCCAACCACCTCCCAGACGTCGGCGGCGGATTCGTTGATATCAATCTCCATTTCGATGGTGACGTATTCTGCATCCTGTGCGAACACACTTGGGGAAAGAGATAGGAAAAAAATTACATGGCCTAAGAATTTTAATAGGGATTTTTTCATATGAGTTCCTTATTTGTATGAGCGATACGCAAGAATAAAGACCCAACCAGTACTCGTCTAGTC
>RFVC01000169.1 GCA_009922595.1 Gammaproteobacteria bacterium
TGGACGCCGAGGTCAGATCCTAACCCTTCGAGCTCACTGGAAAATCTATGACCACCCTTTATGGAATTAGCAACTGCGATACCATCAAGAAAGCCAAATGCTGGCTTGATGACCACAATGTCGAATACAACTTTCACGACTATAAGAAAGCCGGCATCGACAAGGAAACACTTCAGGCCTGGTGCAAGGAATTTGGTTTTGAATCTCTCCTGAATAAAAGAGGCACCACTTGGCGCAAGTTGGATGACACACTCAAGGACAACGTTGATGAAGCCTCCGCCATCGACATTATGTGCGAGCACACCTCTGTCATTAAACGTCCCGTGCTGATCAGCGGCAGCACCCGCATTCTGGGCTTTGACAAAAACGCCTATCAATCCCTGCTTTAAAGCCTGCTATAATACGTCCCTCTTCAACTCTCCCCCACAAAGCAGGGTCTGCAACGAGGATTTATAACCCATGTTTAGTTTTGCTATTGGTGTCGGCACCAAGGATTCGGCCGGCAACTGGCTGGAAGTGTTTTATCCTAACCCGGCGCTCAATCCGGATGCCGGATCACTGGCTCCCGCCCTTGCGGCACTGGGTTATGCGGGCGGCAACAGTGCTATTGAGCCGGACCAGGAGCAGCTTGCCCGCTTCCTGGAGTCCTGCCCTGACGAACTGGTCGACGGTCTTGATCAACTGGCATCGAGCAATAGTCCCGTTGTCGCCGTTGTCCTGGAAACTGACGACAAGCCGGCCAGCGTTCCCGAGGGTTATCTGAAACTGCACCTGCTTTCCCATCGCCTGGTAAAACCCCATGGCCTTAATCTGGACGGTCTTTTTGCCGTGCTGCCCAATGTGGCCTGGACTAGCCACGGCGCGATTGCCATCGATGAACTAGAGGAGCGCCAGTTGCAGACCAGGCTAACCGGTGAAACCATCGATGTGCAGTCAGTGGACAAGTTTCCCAAGATGACCAACTACGTGGTGCCCAAGGGCGTGCGTATTGCCGACACCTCCCGTGTCAGGCTGGGCGCCTACATTGGTGAAGGCACCACCATCATGCACGAAGGTTTTGTAAACTTTAATGCCGGAACTGCCGGTACAGCAATGATAGAAGGTCGTATATCCGCCGGTGTTTTTGTCGGCAATAACAGCGACCTTGGCGGCGGCTGCAGTATCATGGGCACTTTGTCAGGCGGCGGCAAGGAAGTGATTTCCGTTGGTGAAGACTGCCTTATCGGAGCCAATGCCGGCCTCGGCTTTCCTCTAGGGGACCGCTGCACTATTGAAGCAGGCCTCTATGTCAGCGCCGGCAGCAAGGTGACCGTAATGGACAGCGAGCTGAACCCTGTTGAGGTAGTTAAAGCCAGGGAGCTCTCGAACAAGAGCGACCTGCTGTTCATTCGCAACTCCACCACCGGTGTTGTGGAATGCCGCACCAACAAGTCCAAGGTTGAACTGAACGCGGAACTGCATTCACACAACTAGAAACGTTATGTCAGCAACGCTCGAACTCGCACAGACTCTAATTAGCAGGCCGTCGATCAGTCCAGAGGACGGCGCCTGCCAGGCCCTCCTGTGCAAGCGTCTTGAAAAACTTGGCTTCACCATTGAGGACATGCCGTTTGGCAAGGTGACCAACACCTGGGCAAGGAAAGGCAGTGACGGCCCGGTGCTCTGCTTTGCCGGTCACACTGACGTGGTTCCTCCCGGCGACGCGTCGCAA
>RFVC01000170.1 GCA_009922595.1 Gammaproteobacteria bacterium
TTTGGATAGTTCTGGTCGAGGCTGAATACATCTGGAATGGCAGATGCATCATACAATCCAATGGTAAAGTTATCGGAACTTGCTGGAATCTCTACGGATTCTCCTGCTGAAAGTTCCTGGCGACGTACCTCGTCTTTACCACTGTAGATCACCAACTCATAGATCTCATCTCCGTTCACAGATACCGTAACGGGCTCTTCTCCATGTTGTACCTGAACAGCAATCACATCGTCTGCACTAATCCAACGGTCTCCAGCAATTCGTGCGTCGAAGAGACCTGCAGGGGGTACGGGTGGCATGGCGATTTGAAGGTCAGAGACCTCTTCACCCAAACTTCCTGCAAAGTAGAGGTCTACTTCGCCTTCTCCGCTCATGACAGAAACGTTATGGAACAGCTCTGTTTCAATTCCTCGAGTAGATGAAGCAGGTCTTGAACCAGCATCACTCGCATAGATGAGATCTACGCTGCCTGCGGCCGAAGCTGCGAGCCAGTATGCACTTCCAGGCATGTAACTATCCGGAATGAAATACCCGTTGTTATAGGCCCAAGTAGCTTCTACGATCTCTGAATCATCAACGATTGTTGCTTCTTCTGAAAGTGAGCCAATCATGTTCCAATCAGCTGCGACATCTAATGTAAGACTACTGACTTCTTCACCATTGAAAGTCACATCGTTGTCGGCAGTCATGTTCACCCAGTAACCAGCACCTACCGTCATGGTAGTTTCACTCTGATATCCGGAATCGAATCCAAATAGTGTTCCAGCCTCTGCATCCGGCATCAGATCCAGATAACTATCATGTGCTTGCTCTACAGGTAGGCTAACCATATTCCATCCATCGATGTAGGATGCAGACACGTCCTGGCCCAGCTTGTGTGTAAGTGTAAGGGCAGTAATGAAGTCCTCCGTTACAGTTATTGAGCTCGTGGATCGCATATCTACGTTGTAGAAGCTACCGTCAGCAACGTCGGTGAGCATGAAACTACCTGAATCTGGAAGTTCGGCCGGATCCCAACTGATGGTCATTGGCTCATATCCAGCTCGTGGGGAAAATTCCACTCTCCACATCGTCTCTGTCACGGTTGTTGGCTGATAGGCCTTGAAGTATGATGTTCCATCTACTATCAAGCGTACATCAAACGCACCGTCCGGTGGAGCAGGTGGCGCCAGCTGATCGAAATCAGGATCATATCCAATGGTCGCATCCGGGGACGTACCCAACTCGAGATCGAATACATTTGGCTGTGCGTCACTCATTGTGAGGGTCAGGCTGTAATCCACGTTCAGAGCCTCATTCAGTGTATAGCTGATCGGAATTTGAATGAGTTCTGCAGCCGGATCGTTGGTGGCAACAAGAAGAGTTGCTGCGTATTCACCAACCTCTACAGCGGTATTGTACCCAAGCTCGATCTCCATGGAATCACCAGCAGAAATCGTTCCACTAGTCATATCTGCAGACAACCACTGTCTTTCGGCATCAAACTGGAAGTTGTCGATATACCCTGCTTCACCGGCATTCCAGTTGTCATGCAGGAAAATGGCCTGCTCTGCAATAGTTGCACCGAAGAGGTTTCCTGTATAGATCAGCGTACCATCGTAACTGTAATCGATCGAACCTTCTGTTTGATTGATGGTGATTGTCAGGTTTTTCCACTCACCCGTAGCAAAGGAAACTTCGGTATCCACAAACCCGAGAGGAGCTGATGA
>RFVC01000018.1 GCA_009922595.1 Gammaproteobacteria bacterium
ATTCACAAATTTTGGAGGACTCTAACCGCTTCTTCCGCTGGGCCGAAACTAACTATCCACAGTTTTTTTCACCTGCAGGCGCTGAAAATGTCGATTACCAGGGTTATCTGGTGCGCTACTACGAAGACACAAATATCTACCTGGCTACTCGCGACGGCGGCGTCTACTACTCTCGTCCAGACAAGGGGGGCGGCATAATTTACCTGGGCAGTATTTTTCTTTTTATTAGTGAGAGCGAAGAGGACTCAAGCCCGAAGGAACCCTCAGATATCACTGACATAATTCTCTCAAACCGCAGCGCAAATTGCGCCGAGTATGCCGGGGAATATGTTTCTAACGTCACCGATGTTAGTAGGAGCCTTACCTTTGAGGGCAACACCGTGATAAGTGTTGAAGAGCAATCATGCACATTTACGAGTAATGGCATCCCAAATCACGACTTCGGTGAGGGTGGTTCTTTTGCAACACCAGTCTCAGCAGTTGAAAATATATACACAATTACATCCAGACCAGTGGCCGGGGTTTCGCCGACCTCACTTACTTTGGACTCAGACAACGCCATCCTCTTGAATGGAGTAAAAGTCGATCTTTTTGCAGCGGCCTGTTTTGGTGTTGGCGATGAGAGAATTGGTTGTAATGATATAAATCAGCCCTGGAGATTTGACCCCATGTCCCCAAACAACCGATTTGGAACAGACATTCATAATGCCCACACCCAGCCTAACGGTGCCTATCATTATCACGGAAACCCTATGGCACTATTTGATTTTGATAAAGCTGTAGTATCACCTCTTGTTGGATTCGCCGCAGATGGTTTCCCTATCTATGGCTCATATTTCGATGACAATGGGGTAGTTCGAAAAGCTGAGAGCAGTTATCAATTAAAGTCTGGTGCGCGTCCAAATGGTGATGGTGACCCCGGCGGTGAATATGATGGCACCTATAGAGATGACTACGAGTTCATAGAGGGTTCTGGCGACTTAGACCAATGTAATGGCATGATCGTGAATGGGGTGTACGGTTACTATGTAATTGATAAGTTTCCTTACATCCTTAGTTGCTACATGGGAACACCTAATGACTCTTTTCAAAAAGGCGGTCAAGGCGGAGGCCCACCACCCAGGCCTTAGATTATATTTTTTAGAGTCGATAAACAGCCGGGGTAATAACTATCTCCAAAGATATTTAGGTGATTAAGCTGGTGGTATAGAACGTAAACCGCAACCCTCCGATTATACTCGGGCTGCAAAGGCCATACCTCCTGGTATGCCGCCTCACATGAAGGACCAAATCCGCCAAACAGCCGCATCATGCCAAACTCCGCTTCCCTGTGACCGTAATAGCTGGCCGGATCGTAAATTACAGGTGCCCCCTCGGCATTAGCAGCCGCGTTGCCTGACCAAAGATCCCCATGCAGGAGCACACCCGGCTCAGGATCCGCGACAAGAACCTCATCAAGACGGTTTAGCAGTTGCTCACCTTTTGTCAGTAGCGACTCTCCTTTACCAGCCACCTTTGCATAAAGTGCCAACTGGGGTGTCAGGCGCTGCTCGCGCCAAAAGGTTATCCAATCATCGCGCCAGGTGTTTTCCTGGGGGGTCGTGCCAAGAAAATTGTCACACTCAAAGCCAAACTGGTATGAACGTGTAAGCTGGTGCAGCAGTGCTAGCCCCCTGCCCATCTGCTCCTGCCTGTCCGGTGCCGGCATTCCTCCTGAAAAGCTTCCAGGACCAGGTAATCGTCACTAGCATGAATAGATCGAGGCACCTCGATGACATCGTGAACGGCTAAAAGATTAAGCGCCTTTGCCTCGGCTTCATACATACCGGGGATAGAAGTGTTGGAATGGGTTTTAACAAATAGTAACTGGCCAGTGTCGAGAGTAACGAGATAACTCTGATTGATGCTGCCGCCGTGGCCAGGGGCAACCTTGGTGATATTGCCCTCGATGCTATCTATCTCTTGAAAAAGGATTTCAATCTCTTCGTGGATCATGTTTTCAATGTAGCTTAAGCGCAGGCGTATGAAAACCAGAACGCCTTGGGTAGACTGGGCATATAACGATAATCAGGAGGAATCCATATGCCTAAGCACCTACGCTCACTCTCGCTTCTACTTATCAACGGCTTACTGCTAACCAGTGCGGCTCTGGCACAGGTGGACAACCTACCCCCCGATGTTCGCGAGGACACCCTTTCGCGCCTGTCCCCGGCTGATCCCACGACCATGAATGAATACGGTCGCGACATTTACGATCGCGTCGTTGGCCTCAACAATCCTGGTCCGATCTACGGGCCCGCCATGTTTTCCGTCCATATGCCCCGCGTGGCCGACGGTATGGATCTGATCAACAAGTACTTGCGCTACGACAGCATAATCGGCCGCCCACTAATTGAGCTGGCGATCCTCGTCGCCGCTAGAGAACTGGACCAGCAGTACGAATGGGCAGCACACGAAGCCCTGGCCCTGGCAGAAGACGTGCCCCAGGCGCATATTGATGTCATCAAGCATCACCTGGACACAGACAGCCTGCCGGCAAGCGAAAGCCTGATTATTCGTTACGGCCGCGAGATATTTCGTAACCATACCCTGAGCGCCGAAACCTGGGCTGAAGCAGTGTCACTGTTCGGGCAACAGGGTGCCCTGGAGATTGCGGCCATCATGGGCGACTACGCCATGGCAGCCATCATTCTCACTGCGATTGACCAGCATATTCCGGCGGATCGCCCTCACCGGATGCCGATTCAGTAAATAATAACCAATCCTGCAGCTCAGGGGTTGTAGGGGCTGCAGACCTTCTGTATCATCTCTGTGATACAGATTAATCTCCCTCGGAAATCACTAACATCATGAAGCTTGAGATCGAAACCGACTCCTCCACCCCCGTTTTTCAGCAAATCATTGACCAGATCCACTTCCAGATAAACACGGGTGATCTCAAAACCGGTGAAAAGCTGCCCAGCATCCGCAGCCTGGCGGCCGAATACGGACTGGCCACCAATACGGTCGTCAAGGCAATGCGCCAGCTCGAATTCCGCGGGCTAATTATTGCCCAGGACCGCAGCGGCTACCTGGTTGCCAAAAACGCCGCCTCGGTGAACGACAATGCCAGCCGTTATCAGGCCCGCGGTGTCTCCTCCGACAAAACAGAGGTACATAAGGTCGTCGAAAACCTCGACCACGGCTTGTTCAGCAATGCCTTTTGCAAGATCACTGAGGACTACCTAACCGGTAACCCGGAACAGTGCAATGTCATCCATGCCGATGGCAGCGGCACCAAGTCCATCATTGCCTACCTGGCCTATAAGGAAACAGGCGACACCTCGGTGTTTCACGGCATCTCCCAGGACTCCATCGTCATGAATCTCGATGACCTGCTCTGCGTAGGCGTGAACGGCCGCATTCTCCTGTCCAACACCGTCAACCGCAACGCCCTCAACTGCCCCGGCGAGGTGATCGGCGCGCTGATCAAGGGTGGTGAGGATTTTCTGGCCCAGCTGCGCGACTTTGGCGTCAACATATACAGCGGCGGCGGGGAAACCGCCGACGTAGGCGACCTCACCGGCACCATCGTGGTCGACAGCGTAGCGGTGTCAGTCATGAAAAAGAAAGACGTCATCACCGGCGATGAGATCAAACCCGGCCTCGCTATTGTCGGGCTCTCCTCCACTGGCCGGGCCTCTTACGAGAACAAGGAAAACAGCGGCATCGGCAGCAACGGCCTGACCAGCGCCAGGCACGACATGCTCAGCAAGTACTACGCCCAGCATTACCCCGAATCTTTCGACAGCAACGTGGATCCTTCTCTGATGTATTGCGGCCCATACAAGCTGGAGAGCCCCCTGCCTGAGTCCAACCTGACAGTTGGCGAAGCCATCCTCAGCCCGACGCGTACTTATGCCCCGGTCATATACAAGCTGCTGGGTGAACATCCCGGTCTCATTAAAGGACTTATTCACTGTTCCGGTGGCGCGCAAACCAAGTGCATTAAATTCGGCAGCGGCAACGTGCACTTCATCAAGGACAATCTCTTTCCCACGCCGCCCGTATTCAAGGCAATCCAGGAGGCCTCCAAAACCGAGTGGAAAGAAATGTACAAAGTCTTCAACATGGGCCACCGCATGGAAGTTTACTGTGACCCGAACGATGCTGAGCAGATTATTGCCGTTGCCAACAGCTTTAACATCGATGCTCAGGTGATTGGCCGGACGGAGCAGAGTGAGTCAGGCAATCGCCTCACCCTCCACCACCGCAACGAGATGTTTGAATACCAGTCATGAAAAAAGCGCAGATAAGAAAGGACAGGGTCTGGCTAAACGAGTGGTACGACACCGAGTCCACTGGCGGCCGCTTTGAGCGTCACGACGCGCTTTTCCGCAACTGGATAACCCATGACGGTGTACCGGGCCCCACAGGCGTCGGTGGCTTCAAGGCCGAGGCCGGCCGCTATCATCTTTTTATCTCCATGGCCTGCCCCTGGGCTCACCGCACCCTGATCTTTCGCAAACTCAAGGGCCTGGAAGACATGATCAGCGTATCCAACTCGAACTCTTACATGGGCCCAGACAGTTGGACTTACGAGCCCGAGGCCGGGCGCATCTTTTCGGGAGATGGCGATGACGATGAATACATTGAATACCTGTACGAGCTCTATCGCCTAGTTGAGCCTGACTACAGCGACCGGGCCACCGTTCCCGTGCTCTGGGACAAGGAGCGCCAGACCATAGTCAGCAACGAGTCAAGCGAAATCATACGCATGTTCAATACTGAATTTGATGGCATCGGTGGCGAGAGCAGCCGCGACTTCTACCCACAGCACATGCGCGAGGAAATCGATGCGCTGAACGAGTGGATTTATCCCAACGTTAACAACGGCGTTTACCGCTCAGGCTTTGCCACCACCCAAGAAGCCTACGAAGAGGCGGTTATTCCGCTGTTTGACACCCTTGATAAGCTTGAAGCAAGGCTTAGTGACAAACGCTTCCTCCTGGGCGACAAACTGACCGAGGCCGACATCCGCCTCTTCCCCACGCTGGTGCGTTTTGACTCGGTTTATGTCAGTCACTTCAAGTGCGCAATAAAGCGCATCGTCGATTACCCCAACCTGTGGGGATACACCCGCGACATTTACGAGCTACCCGGTATCGCCGACACGGTGGATATCGACTACAACAAGGCGCACTACTACGGCAGCCACGACACGGTGAACCCGCACCTGATTATTCCAGTGGGACCGACGCTGGATTTCAATACGCCGCATTCTAGACTTGAGCTGGCAGAGGACTCTTCCCCTTTTTAAGGACAAGAAACAAGAGCAAAGAGAGATGGTAGTCTGAGACCTTAAACTGATTTTTAACAGACCTTTTTTATTCCTATAAGAATTTTCTAAATTTCTTTTTAGTTTACTTCCTTGCTCCTTACTACTTGCTCCTCTAAAATCCCCGCCCTCTCCACTATTTATTCAATCCACTTATCATTCAGAGAAGCGAACTTTTTGATGTTGCGCGACTGGCAGTTTAATCCGCAGACCCTTTCCGTGTTACTTCAAATGGCACTTCCCATGGTCGTGTCACAGGGCGCATTTGCCCTCATGATCTTCACCGACCGCTGGTTCATGGCGCAGATCAGTCCGACACACATGGCTGCGGCTCTCGGCGGTGGTGTCGCTTGGTACTTCAGCATTTCACTACCCAACGGCATCCTCGCCTACGCCACCGCACTGGTGGCGCAGTACATGGGGGCAGGAGAAGACGGCAAGTGCTCAAAGGTCATTACCCAGGGGTTGATTCTCTCGGTTGCCTGCATGCCCATTTTCTTTGTCCTTGCCTTCATCGGTAAAGGGATGTTCGCTGCGATGGAACACGACCCGGCCCAGGTGGTTGAGGAAGAAACCTATTACGTCATCATGACACTGGCCGGCAGCCTGATGATGGCACGCACCTGCCTATCCTGTTTCTTCTCAGGGATTGGGAAGACACGCACGGTCATGATCTGCGATGTAGCCGGTGTGCTCTTCAATATACCTCTCACCTGGATGCTGGTGTTCGGCCAGTTCGGACTACCTGCATTAGGGATTGCCGGTGCCGCATTCGGCTCGGTCGCCAGCATGGTCTTCACCATGACGCTATACCTCGCCTTTTACTTGGCCAAAGACAAACGTGAGAAATTTTTTATCGGTGACTCCTTAGTCTTTGATGCCGGCATCAGTCGCCGCTACATTCGCCTGGGCTTCCCCTCGGGCATGGAAATGTTTCTCAACATCGCCGCCTTCAACCTGTTCCTGTTGATGTTCCAGTCTTACGGAATACCGGAGGCAGCCTCAGCCACCATTGTTTTTAACTGGGACATTCTGTCCTTCGTCCCCCTGCTTGGCCTAAACATTGCCATCATGAGCATGATCGGGCGCTTTGTCGGAGCCGGCGACATGACAAAAACAAACGAGGTGACCTCGGCGGGCTGCATCCTGGGTATTGGCTATTCCACATTCCTGTTTATCTTCTTCATCCTGTTCAGGAACCAACTGGTGGAGATATTTATTTTCTACGAAGACCAGGCCGAGGAGATTCGCAGCCTGGCCCGCTTCATGATGATTGGACTGTCCTGCTACGTGCTGCTGGAAGGAATACTGCAGGTTGCCTCGGGTGTGCTGCGCGGTGCCGGTGATACGCGCTGGATCATGTTTGCGTCGGTTTCCCTACACTGGGCTATGCTGGTGGCGCAGTTCTTTATCATCAAGGTCTTGGATTTTGGTCCGCGGGTTAGCTGGATGGGCTTTGTGCTGATGATTCTCGGCATCTGCGCCGTCTTCGTTTCGCGCCTGCGGAGCAACAAGTGGCGCGACCCCGACAAGCTGCAGGCCGTAATGAAGGAATAAACTATTCCGCTGCCGACAGCTGTACCACAATTTAATTCACGACCTATACAAAGCGGTAAAGCTCTTGCTCTAGGATGCGCTTCTGGTCACTGTGGGCACCGAAGCTAAGTGAGACACCCTCCGCATTAGTTCCACGCCCAACGCCATAGCAACTGACCTCTTTCGCTCTCAGATAACTCATATTAGTCGCCCTGGAATTCATGCGTAGAAATTTCGGCACATTATACTTCTACCCATGGTCATGGACAGTGTCATGCAAAACCCCGGGCTGAGCGCGATAAAAAAATAACTCACCACAAAGGTGAGCAGCGTGGGGTGATCCATTTTAGTGTGTACTGCTCAGGAAATGCTCTATATCAGAGGAATACGAAGCACAACAATAACACCTTCTTCTTCAAGAAGGTTGTCCGCATAGATATAACCCTGGTGAAATTCGGTAATCATGCGGGCGATGTGCAGACCCATGCCAAGATGTGGCTGTTTCTTTTTACTTTCCGGTCTCACCGAGACCATGGAATCAAAGATGCGGTCTTTCATGTCATGGTCCAAGTAAGGGCCGGAATTGGCAACACTGACAATTGCCTCGCCGTTGTCCTCGTAGCAGGCCACTCGAATAGGCTTGCCTTGTTCTGAAAATTCCACGGCGTTGGCGACCACCTTGTCCATCAACTGGGCAATGTAGTCCGGATTGCCCAGGATGCGCACCGGGGCAATAGAGATTTTGCTTTCAAATTCCACATTGGAGTAAATCTGCTGATACCCCTCTACGCAGGCATCTATCACCTTGTTAATTTCAGTCTCTTCCTTGTCTGACGACTGGAGAATCTGTTCAAGACGCGCCGCCTCACTCATATTGGTAAGGATCAGGTTAAGACGGGTAATGCCCTCCTCGGCGCGCTGGATATAAACCTGCGCACCCTCTTCTTTTGTTATGATCTCCAGGTTTTCCAGCGAGGAGCGCACCACCGTTACCGGTGTGCGCAGCTCATGGGAAAGTCTAGAGGACATGTTTTCCAAGTAGTTCGTGTACTGGCTTAGCCGATCGACGATACTGGCAAAGGAGCGGTGCAGGTCACCCAGTTCATCGGCACTGCGAGAAGGCTCGATGGTGTTGGTGATGCGGCCGGCATCATCGATGATCATCTCGGCCTGGTTGCGCAGCCCGCGTATGCGCCCAGTAAGAGAGCTGGCAAAGATGAACAGGGCCGCGATGGTAAAGACCATGATAGTTAGCATGGTATCAATCAGTGTTTCGAGAGCCTGGTTGCGGAAGGTGCGAATGCCGTTCATGTTCTGGTCGACGATTACCGCACCTAGCACTTCTCCGTCGGCCAGAACGGGGTAAGCCGCTTCTAAGATGCGGGTCGAACCGCTTGCCGAACTGTCGTTAAGAATGGTCCGGTAATTTACCGTCGCCTGCCCGGTCAGCGGCAGCACAAGGTGGTCACTGCCCACCATGCCATTCTGGTAAAGATCATCAACAAAGTCAGAGGTCGGCCTAATGAGAAAGGTGTCATAAATGGGATGCAGGATATTGCCCAGCCAGCCAAGGAAACCGCCGGCCTCTTCCTCGCTTGCTAATACAAAGCCCGTAGCCGTTTTAATATCCCCCACGCTCAGGAGAATACGCTGACTGCGGTCCACCACCTGCACGCGTGAGTTGGTATGCCCCATACCGGCAACAATGCGATCGATTTCCGGAGTTGGTCTGCGCAGGGGGCCAAGCGCCTGTGGATCATCCAGTCCGGACGTAGCCACCATGGAAGTCACCTGGCGGTTTACCGGGTTGTCCACGTCATAAACGGCGAGCCCGAACTGGTTGCCTACCATGGCAATCGGCATGCGCAGTTCCAGTTCATAACCCTCCGGGATCATGCGCCAGCTGCCAATGATGCGGGGCTCGTGCTCAAACGCGGAAAAATCCACGATGTCAGTGCCTATGCGAAAGGGGTACACCACCCGGTCATCGTAGGGCGCTATCACGTAGCGCTCGAAAAGGCCGTCACGGTTCATGAGTGAAAGCCTGACCGAGTCACTGCGATCCACGCGCAGGCCATCACGGCTGCGGTAGACCACATGCTCATCCAGCACGCGCAAGTAAATGAACAGGCTGTCATCATGCTCCCCCACCATAAGGCGAAAGCGCAGTAGGTCGCCGAAGACTTCTTCCCCGGGAATGGAGCTAAGCGGATTCTGCGGGTTGGGGATCAGGCTTGAAGCCTCGAAGTGCTGCTCGTACTGGCGGTAGTCCTGCCAGTCTGACAGCGTGCCGTCTTCGATACTGAGCGACTGAAACACCGGGTACACGTAAAGGGAGTCATCCTCCTCCCGGCGACTGAAGCTGCTTTCATTAAACAGCTCTGGGCGTTCACTCAGCGCAGTGGACAATGCTCTCGCAGTACCCAACACGGTCTGTTCTTGGCCTCGGCTCAGGTATTGCTCCATCTCCAAGATATAGCTGTAACCTAGCCAGGGTATCACGAACAGCAGCAGCGACAGCAGGAGCAGCTTGGATCGTATACTGAAAAGATTTTTCACCAGGGCATTCATTGAAGGTTGCCGACGTTAATCGTTCCAGCGATAGCCCATGCCATACACGGTGTCTATGCAGTCGAACTCAGAATCACTCTGGATGAATTTCTTGCGCATGCGTTTAACATGCGAAGTGATGGTACTGTTGTCCACGTAAATCTTCGATTCCTGCATCAGCACATCACGGCTTTTCACATGGCCGGGAAATTTTACAAGCGCATGTAGCATCCAGAATTCGGTCACGGTCAGTGCCACCAGTTCACCCTTCCAGGCGACGGTCAGGCGGCTGAGATCCATAACCAGATTCCCACGCTCAAGTAGGCTTTCCGGTGCCGTGGGTTTACCGATAGCCTCCTGCCGACGAAACAGTGCTGCAATGCGCGCCGCAAGATGCGGCAGGCTGATATCCTTGGTCAGGTAGTCATCGGCGCCCATACGTAGGCCGCTGACTGTGTCAAAATCATTGTCGCGGGCAGTCAAGAAAATAATTGGCAGCGTTTTCGACATGGTGCGCAGGTTCTGGCACAAGGCAAACCCGCCATCAATTTCATCCTCCAGCCCAATATCGATTATAGCCAGGTCCGGCAGGCGCGTGCTGAAGGCATCTTCTGCCTTGCGCCGGTTTGGGTAAGTCAGCACCTCGTAGCCCTGCTTGCGAAGGACATCCGCATAATTCTCGCGGATGGCGGCTTCGTCTTCGACGATGGCGATACGTTTACTCATCTCAGTCTTTTTAAGTTTTCTTTGCTCTGAACTTGCCGAATAAAAACAGTTATTTACGGACAATGTGGTGATATTAAGTTCGATGCAGAATACCCGAATTTATTCCCCGCTTGCAGGAATAAATTTCCGTCCTCGGGGATTGCCATAATCTTGCCATATTTCATCAGCACCCCGCCCTTTTTACTCCCCTGCTTCGCTAGAGCCACCCCTTTTAATGCTGCCCTAGAGCAACACATCATTAATAGGAGCGCTCCATGAAGCATAACAAACCCTTTCTTATCATCCTCTTTGGTACTGCACTGATACTGGCCACGCCCTATTTAAAAGCCAATGACAGTGACCCACTTTCCATCAGTGACGCAGAACGCGCACGGCATGAGGCTACCGGTGTTATCGGCGGCGCCGTGCTTGGTGGCCTTGTCGCCGGCCCTGTTGGCGCAGCGGTCACCGCTGCCTTTGGCAACTGGGTCAGCGAAAATGCCATCGCTAAAAAGGAAAATGTTCTGCTCGCCAGGCAGATTGACTCCCAGCAGGAGCAGCTGCTGGCCGTACAGGCCGAATACCGTGCACTGCAGGCGATCCACCAGTTGGCCCTACAGGAAAACCGCAGTACACAATCCCAGCTGCAGTCACTTAGGAAATCCAAAGCAGAGATGACGGCAATAGCAGGCTGCTGTGACGACGCTGAAATCACCCTTCACTTCACAACCGGCTCCAAAGAAGTGCAGCCACTTTACGAAAGCAAGCTGGCTGAATTCGTGGCGCTGGCAAGCCAGCATCGCAATACCGTAGTCACCGTAATCGGTCATGCCGACCGCCGTGGTGATTCCAGTGCCAACATGATGCTCTCAAGGCAGCGCGTCACCACGGTGGTAAACCGGCTACGCCACCTCGGCCTATCTGAGCACTCCTTTGATACCAGCGCCTATGGAGAAGAAGCGCCTGACTCACGTGAAGATTCTCTCGAAAACAATTTCTTTGACCGCCGCGTCGTGCTGAAACTGGTGCCGGCCACTAGCCCCATGCTGACACAGGCAGACGACTAAACTCACCCATAACGACCAGGACACTGCCATGACCGAATTGCAACTCATCACAGGCAACAAGAATTTCTCACCCAGCTCTCTCCGTGCTTGGCTGCTGCTGCAGGAGTTTAACTTGCAGTTTACCGAAATTGCCATCGATCTCTTCAAGGGAGATAGCGCTGAAAAACTCGGTATGTATTCTCCTTCCCTCAAGGTTCCTGTACTGATTCACAACGACATCAAGGTTTGGGACTCACTGCCTATCTGTGAATACATTTCCGAAACCTTTGTAGAGAACAAGGCCTGGCCCTGTCATCTGAAGAAAAAGGCCGCAGCCCGTTCCGTTGTGGCAGAAGTACACAGTGACTTTCAGCACTTCAAGCAGGAATGGCCCATGAACTGTTCCCTGCACGTCAAAATGGCCCCGGATGAAAAACTGGAGCAGGAGATTGCTCGCCTGGATGCCATCATGTACTGCTGCCGGCGCAAGTATGGTGACGGCGGCAAATACCTGTTTGGCCGCTTCTCCATTGCCGACGCTTTCATGGCCCCGGTGGTCATTGCCCTCCGCGCGTACGGTGCAGAGCTGAGCTGGAAAACAAACCTGTACATGGACACGCTACTCGAGAACGAACATCTGCAGTGTTGGCTGGAACAGGCGCGAGAGGAAATAGAGAGCCTGCCGCTCGATATGGCAAGCTAGCCAACTGAAATGAATTTAGGAGGTGGGTGAGATGGAAAGACCCTATTACTAGGAAGCTGCAAATAGAGAGTAGCAAGTAAACAGTTGAAATAAAGAGTTGTTACAACGTTTGACCTTGAGCTGCAATGCGTTGACCCGGAACTCAAAATTCCGGGTCTTTTTTTGCATCGTGTAAATATAGAAGTCAGTGCGCTGCTATTTTGAAAGGTTTCCCGTTTTCATACCAGCGGGAAGGTTTTTCTATCGGCGTGAGAATCTGAGTGGTGCGAATGGCGGGTTTAAGCAGGTCAGCAAATTTTTCCACGTGGGTAAAGGACGGTGCCAGCCACTGGTTGACCAGCGCCTCGTTATCCATTGGCAGCATCAGCGGCATGGACTTAGGATGAATCTGTGCCCATTCCTCCAACGGCGGCAGGGTAATAATAGACGCACTGTGAATCACCTCCCCAGTTTCCTTGTGAAGGGTTTCCCGGTGCAGACCGCCAAAGGCAATGGCTTCGTCTTCCAGCTCGATCTTGTGGTGGGTCTTTTTATCTCCCTTGCCTTCCAGGAATGCCGTGGCCGGAATAATACAACGCGATTCCCGGAAAGGCTGGTAGGCTATTGAGCGCGGCGCGTCCAGCTTGTCGGACCGTGAATTAAAAGAAGCATACTTGTAGTTTGGCTTGCCAGTGGCCGGGTCAATTAGCAGCCACCAGGTGGCAGTGGTCACCAGGTTACTGGCTTTTTTGCGATGAATAATGGAAATCTTGCTGCCGGGGGACTTGTCAGGTGAAAAAAGAATATTTGCCCCGTCTACATCCAGCTTGTTGAGGAGCTTTTTGGATTTCTTGTTATTTTCAATCTGGAAGCGGCCACACATGGGCAAAGTGTAGCGTAAATCCATGAAGGATTTTATACTCGGATCATTACGACGCCGTAAAAAAGGCCGGGTTGAACCAGGGGGGATTTCTCAACGTGACACTTACACCAAGCATATTGCGCACCATCGCTGCAGCCGGACTGGGATTAGCCGCACTCATGGCCCAAGCTGCTGATGACGCCATACCAGACCTTGACGGCATCTGGACTTTCGGGCGCTGTCCGGATGGCGGTTTTCTTAGCTGCATGACCCTGCGCGAGGACGATGAAAAACTTACCGATCGCGCCCTAGCCTACCAGGCGGCTATTGATGAAATCGCCCAGCCTAAGTACGACTGCGCGCCAATGCCCATTCCGCACATGTACACTGATCCTTACAACTTTCGACTTGAACAACTGGACGACCGGGTGCTGGTGTACTACGGCAAGGACGACGTGGTTAGAACCATCTGGATAGAAGGCCACAATCACGAAAAGCCGGACATTAATGAATTTCTTTACTACGGGTATGCCGAGGGGCGATACGAAGAGGGTGCACTGGTAGTGGTCACAGACAAGTTTACCTTTGACCCACAGGGTTTGAATGCGGATTTCCGTATTCCCTCCTCAACACAGAAACAGATGACGGAACGCTTCTCACTCGAAGGCGAAACCCTGGTCCTGGAAGTTAGTACCATCGACCCTTTTTTCCTAAAAGAGCCATGGACCTTTCGCGTCACATCAACCCGAACTGAGGACATGGGTGATCCCTGGATCTGCGAGCTTGAGGGTGCGCGCCGCAGCCTACGTTTTGAAATTTCCAAGTACCCGGAAGATCCGGAAGTTGACCGAATTGAATACCGCTAACGTGGAGCACTGCACATGAAAAAACTTATCATTGGATTACTTGCCCTGGTACTGCCCACAGTACTCGCCCTACCAATTATGGCCCATCACAGCACGCGCGGGATTTACCATGAAGACGTAACGGTAGAGTTGACCGGCACGGTCAAGGAATGGGCCTTCGTTAACCCCCACCCTTACCTCACCATCACTGCGGAGGATAAAAACGGCGTGGCCCGCGACTGGGACGCCAGCTACGGCGGAGCCGCGGTGGTACACCTACAGAGACAGGGTTATACCGCAGACACGTTTACGCCTGGTGAAATCATCACCGTGCACGGCAACCCGGCACGCAAGGAAGGCGTCTACGGTATTCTGATGGAAGGCGGCGGCAACATCCCTACCCGGGAAGACGGCACGCCGGTGGTGGAAGGCGGCTCAATGTTTTAGCCATTGCGAAATTTAAACAACTCGCTCACTGAGCGGTTTTTTTTGCTCTTCAATACATTAATAATAAATTTAACTAAGCCAAATTCATCACCCTTCGGACGCGCTGGTGAAACGCGTGTCTGGGCTACTATCTCATTTTCCGAACCATGTGGTCTCATCAATCCACCTGCTAGGCGAAAATAAAAAACCCGGTCACAGACCGGGTGTTTTTATTTTGGCGGTGAGGGAGGGATTCGAACCCTCGATGCCTTTCGACATACACACTTTCCAGGCGTGCTCCTTCGACCGCTCGGACACCTCACCTTTAATCTTTAAATTTTAACTTTTATCTCACAACTCGCTTCTCCCGAGGACGCGGCACTTTATCCAATCACCACTGTAAACTCAAGCGCTACCCCATCCAGTTCCTAAAATAATCCTCGATATTGTTTTCCGGTATAGGTCTTTCCACAGTCGGCGTGCCAACATACAAAAGCCCGACAATTTCGTCATGCGACTTGAAGCCCAGTGACTGTTTTACCCCGTCATGGAACGCGACCGATCCTGTGCGCCAGATGGAGGAATACCCCAGCGCATGAATCGCTACCGACATGTTTTGTATAGCGGCCGCTACCGCGCTGATCTGTTCCACAGGAGGCACCTTGGGGTGTTCCTGGATTTCCGCCACCGCGATAATGACCAGGGGAGCACGCAGTGGCGCATTGAGTAGCTTGGTCCTCTGCTCTTCCGACTCAGGCTGCATCGCCTCGACGAAAATCTGACCCAGCTTCTCTCTAGCCTCACCCTGCACCACGAGAAAACGCCAGGGGCGTAGCATGCCGTGGTCAGGCGCTCGCAGCCCTGCCTTGTAGATGGCTTCCAGTTCATCGGCACCAGGCATGGGCTCAACCAGGCGGGGTGAGGCGGTTCGTTGTTGTAATGCTTCGAGTGCGTCCAAGGTTCTACCTACTGTATAAAGTTGTTTATGAGATTGATGGTTACTGCCGGTTAAAACGGGGAAACGCCGTATAGTTAAGTGCCGATTCCGTGGTGCGGATCGGATTGATGTCCAGTCCGCCCCGGCGCAAGAAGTTAGCCTCCACCGTCAGGGACCGCGGTTCGAAGGCTGCCATGAGATCACGGAATATCCGCTCCACACAGTTTTCATGATAATCATTGTGCTGGCGATAGGAAACCAGGTATTCCAGCACCTCGGCATGGGGCAGCTTGCGCCCGTGGTAGCTGATAGTCACGGTGGCCCAGTCCGGCTGGTTAGTGATCGGGCAGTTGGAACGGAAGGCATTGGTGTAAAGCACTTCCTCGGTGACTTCCACGAACGGGGCATCGGGCGCCTCGGCCAGAATCGATGCATCCAGGGTGTAGTGCCTGATTTCCATGTCCTGGTCATCAAGACAGACGCCAGTGGGCTGATCCGGCAGCGGCAGGTTCTGTGAGAGAGCCAGCATGACTTCCACCGGAGCGCCGGCGGCTTCACTCAGGTCCTTGTGGATAATGCCAGTAATCGCTTCGAGGCCGTTGTAGGACTCCATGTTCAGGGAGTTGAAGTACAGCTTCATGGATTTCGATTCGACAATGCAGGGAGAGTCTGCTGGAAGTATCAGCCGCCCTACCAGGGCAACCGGTTTGCCCTTGGGATCCAGGCATGACAGCTCGTAGGCATTCCACACATCGGCACCGTGAAACGGCAGGTTCTTCTCGTCTATGCCGAGGATGCCGCGGTTGTCCGCGCGCGGTATCGGCAACAGGATCTCAGGGGCATACCTGTCCGGGGTCGCAATTGCCTTGCCTAAAGGGTTATCAGCCATGGGAAAAAATCAGTGCCTGAGGCCTCTGCCCCGGTGCAGCAGCCACAGGGAAAGAAAGAACAGCACTACTGTAAAGATCACCAGCATGGAAAAGGCAAACAGCACGTTGATGTCTGACACGCCCAGGATGCCGTAGCGGAAGGCATTGACCATATAAAAGATCGGGTTGAGTTGGGAAATTGTTCGCCAGAAATCCGGCAACATGTCGATAGAATAGAACACCCCACCTAAGTAAATCAGGGGCGTGAGCACGAAGGTCGGAATGATCGAGATATCATCGAACTTGTTGGCAAAAATCGCATTGATAAAACCGCCCAGTGAAAACACGATGGACGACATCAGTACTACCATGAGGGTAATGAAAATATTGTGCATGTGCAGGCCGCTGAAAAACAGCGACATGATGGTGGCAATAACTCCTACCGCCAGCCCCCTGGCCACCCCGCCGATGACAAAACCTGAAAGGATCACGTAGTTGGGTACGGGTGAGACCAGCAGCTCTTCAATACTGCGCTGGTATTTCTGGCTGAAAAAGGAAGAGACCACGTTGGCGTAGGAGTTATTGATTACAGCCATCATGATCAGCCCGGGCACGATGAATTCCATGTAGGTGTAGCCGTCCATGTCGCCGATGCGCCGGCCAATCAGATTGCCGAAGATCACGAAATAGAGGGAAATGGTGATGACCGGCGGCACCAGGGTCTGCACCCATATGCGCAGGAAGCGCCTAACCTCTTTCCAGACAATGGTGTTGAACGCGGTGATCTTATAATTAAACGGGGTATCGGACATCAGGCTTCTACCGTGATTTCGCTGGCCGCTTTGGCCTCGGGTTTCTTCAGCAGCGACAGAAACAACTGTTCAAGACGGTTCGACTTGTTGCGCATGCTTTTCACTTCAATGCCCAGCGACTGCAGCGCGTCAAAGACGTCGTTCAGGTTCTGGTGACTTTCCAGCCCAACTTCCAGGGTGCTAGCATCGAGCAGTTCACACCCGAAGCCCTGCAGCACCGGCGCATTGTCCAGCTCGCCCCTGATATCCAGAACGAAATGCTCCTGGTGCAGTTTTTTCAGCAGGTCCTTCATGCTCGTGTTCACGACGATTTCACCGGCATCGATCATGGCGATATTGCGGCAAAGGTTTTCGGCTTCCTCCAGGTAATGCGTGGTCAGCACGATGGTGGTGCCGTTGCGGTTAATTTCCTGCAGGAATTCCCAGGTGGAACGGCGCAGCTCGATATCAACCCCGGCGGTGGGCTCATCCAGCAGCAGCAGGCGTGGCTCATGTACCAGGGCGCGTGCAATTAGTAGGCGCCGCTTCATACCGCCGGACAGGTTGCGGGCCTGCTGTTGGTTCTTGTCCCACAGGCCCAGCTGGGTTAGGTATCTCTCCGCCCTTTCCTTGGCCAGCTTCATGGGCAGGCCGTAGTAGCCACCCTGGGTCACCACGATGTCGAAGACTTTCTCGAAGTGGTTGAAGTTCACTTCCTGCGGCACCAGGCCCAGCGAAAGCTTGGTTTCATAGCTATTTGAGCCCACGTCCTTGCCGAACACCTGCACCAGGCCGCTGCTTTTTCTGACCAACGTGGAGAGCACCCCGATAGTGGTAGATTTGCCGGCACCGTTGGCGCCCAGCAGGGCAAAAAAGTCACCTTCCTGAACATCCAGGCTGATGCCCTTGAGTGCCTGGAAGCCGTTATCGTAGGTCTTGTGCAGGTCCTGAATACAAATTGCGGGTGTCATGCAGAAACATTTGGAAGAGTAAAATCTGCCTACCATTATAGCAAAAAGAAATCCTACACAGTTATCATCCACTTCCTCGACCGTCATGCACAGCCTTGCTAAAATCTTGGCCATCTTTAAGAAGTAAATAGTTATGCCTCGCATCCTTTTCATACTAAGCATCATCTTTGCCGGCCAGCTGGCCCCTCTTCTGCTGCGCCGAAACGAGTTGAAAAAATCACTGCGATCCGCCGAATTACACAATACACCGGACGCCTTTTTACATACCTGAAATCCCACACGGCAGCAGAAAAGATAGACCATGTTGAAAGAAACCCAAGCCAAGACCATGCTTGAAATGCAGGCCGCTATGAACGCCAAGGTGAACCCCCAGTGGGTGGAGGCGGCCTACCCCTACCTGCGGGCCGTCGTGATCGAGGGCGCCGAGGCCATCGAGCACCATGGCTGGAAATGGTGGAAAAAGCAGGACTGCGACCTCGAGCAGTTGCAGATGGAGCTGGTGGATATCTGGCATTTCACGCTATCGCACCTGCTGTTGGAAACCGGCGGCGATAATACCGCCGCCCTTGCCAACCTTTTGACTCTGAAAAACGACAGTGCCATGGTGAACTTTGACGGGCAGTCTATCGCTATAAATAGCTTGGACGCCGTTTCAAAACTTGAGCTCTGCATCGGCCTGGCCTGTGCTAAGCGTGTCAGCATTCCCCTATTTGAGGCGCTGTTAGTAGACTGCGAGATGAACTGGAACGAACTGTTCTGCCAATATGTTGGTAAGAACGTGCTCAATTTCTTCCGTCAGGACCATGGATACAAGGATGGAACCTACCAGAAACTTTGGGATGGCAAAGAAGACAACGAACATCTGGTGGAGGTCATGACCGAACTGGATTCAGACCACACCGATTTCAGGAATTTACTCTACAAATCATTAAAGGAAAGGTACCAACGAGCGACCAAACAGGAGGACGATCAGATCAAGCAACTTCAAGAGGCGCCAGTTGTTCCTCGTGAAAGTTAAAGTCGGGCAGAAGTTTGTCCTCCACGCTGCCTGCGGATAGGCTGTCTCACATCCAGTGCTAGAAGAAAGATAAAATTGATTAGAATTAAAAAACCCGCATGAGCGGGCTTTTTAATTGGAAGGCTTAAAGCCCAAATATGGGGTGGCTGATGGGGCTCGAACCCACGACAACCTGAGTCACAGTCAGGGGCTCTACCAACTGAGCTACAGCCACCATTACATTTACTCGTTTGTCTACCGTATCAGCCTACCTGTGACGTTTCCTTGGCTGATTTTCCTGCAAGACTAGCATAAAATTTGGTACGCCCGGCAGGACTCGAACCTGCTACCCTCGGCTTAGAAGGCCGATGCTCTATCCAGATGAGCTACGGGCGCTCTCATCAGGTTCCGCCACCCTACTGAAAAAAATCAGTACAAGCAAAAAATTGGTCGGGGTAGAGAGATTTGAACTCCCGACATCCTGCTCCCAAAGCAGGCGCGCTACCAGACTGCGCTATACCCCGAATAATCGATCTTTAAAGAAGGTGCGCATCATACTCATGCGTGTATATTTCGTCAATAAATTCTACCTTTTCAGGCCATTAAAACGGTTTATTACCGCTATTTCTCAAAGCGCCAGCTAGTTACGCCGTCCTTGTCTTCCAGAATCACGTTCAGCACTTGCAGCTCATCCCTGATCTGGTCCGCCATGGCCCAGTCCTTCTCCGCTCGGGCGGTATTGCGCCTGGCAATCAGTTCCTTGATATACACGGTATCAATATTCTCAGATCCCTGCCGCAGGAACTCATCGGCGGGCAGCTGCAGCACACCCAGTACACTGCCAAGACTAATTAGCAGCGCTGAAAGCCCGGCAGCGGCGTCCGCATCATCCTGTTTGAGACGGTTGATTTCGCGGGCCAGGTCGAACAGTGCACCGATGGCCTCGGGCGTGTTGAAATCATCTTCCATGGCTGCGCGGAAGCTCTTTTCATAGACGGTATCCGCCGTTGGCGCAACTGCGCCCGCATCAATTCCTTTCAGAGCATTATAGAAACGCTCGAGCGCGGCCTGCGCTTGGGAAAGGTTGTCCTCGGAGTAATTGATGCCGCTGCGGTAGTGGCTGGAAATCAGAAAGTAGCGAATAACTTCCGGTGAATATTTTTCCAGCACCTCGCGGATGGTGAAAAAGTTACCAAGCGACTTGGACATTTTCTCATCATCGATGCGCAGCGGACCGTTGTGCATCCAGTAACGGGCAAAGTCATTGCCCGTGGCACATTCAGACTGGGCAATCTCATTTTCATGGTGCGGAAAAATCAGGTCGCTGCCGCCGCCGTGGATATCAAAGGTATCACCAAGGCATTTAGTGGACATAGCCGAACATTCGATATGCCAGCCCGGTCGACCAAAGCCCCAAGGCGAGTCCCAGCCTGGCTCTCCTTCTTTGGCGGCTTTCCACAGCGCAAAGTCGCGGGCATCCTCTTTCGCCTCGTCTACTTCCACGCGGGCGCCGGCGAGCATTTCGTCAAGGTTGCGCTTGCTCAGCTTGGTGTAGTTCGGAAACTTGTTGACCGAGAAATACACATCGCCGTTAACGGCTGCATAGGCAAAGCCTTTCTCCAACAGCGTGCCCACCATGTCGAGAATTTCCTGTATGTGCTTCGTGGCGCGCGGCTCGATATCAGGCGGCAGGATGTTCAGCGCCTGCTCGTCCTCGTGCATGATGGTAATGAATTTTTCACTGAGCTCTTCAAAGCGAATGCCAAGCTCGTTGGCGCGGTTTATAATCTTGTCGTCGATGTCAGTGATATTGCGCACGTAGGTGACATCAAAGCCGCAGAAGCGAAGGAAGCGCACTATCACGTCAAAGACCACTAGCATACGGCCATGACCTAGGTGACAGAAATCGTAGGTGGTTACCCCGCACACGTACATGCGGATCTTGCCCGCCTCAATCGGCGTGAACTCTTCTTTTTGCTGGGTAAGCGTATTGTATAAATGGAGCACGGTAAACTGCTTTTAATTAGTTGCTTTTCTTAGCCCAGGTGTCACGCAGGGTAACGGTGAGATTAAACACCGGCTTATCCGGAGCGGAATTCTTGCGGTCTACGCAGAAGTAACCTTCGCGTTCAAACTGGAATCGTTCTTCATGAGCGGCATCGGCCATGGTGGGTTCGGCCTTGCAACCGGTCTTCACCACAAGAGAGTCCGGGTTGATGTAGTCTCGGTAGTCGCCCTCGGCGGCATCTGGGTTCTCGCAGTTAAAAAGACGGTCGTAGAGGCGCACTTCCACGTCCAGGGCATCCTGCACGGACACCCAGTGAATTACTCCCTTGACCTTACGGCCCTCGGGGCGGGCACCGAGCGTGGCTGCATCATAGGTGGCACGCAGCTCCATAATCTCACCGTTGTTATCCTTGATCACTTCCTCGCACTTGATCACGTAGCTGCCGCGCAGGCGCACTTCCCCACCGGTAACTAGGCGCTTGAAGCCCGGCGGCGGAACTTCCTCGAAGTCGGCCCGATCTATCCATACCTCGCGGCGAAAGGGAATCTCGCGGTTACCCATGCTTTCATCCTTCGGATGCTTCGGCAGGGTCAGCACGTCAATTTTATCCTCGGGATAATTTTCTATCACTACTTTTAACGGGTTGAGCACGCACATGGCGCGCGGCGAGGTTTTATCCAGGTCGTCGCGCAGACTGTGCTCGAGCATACCAACGTCCACCACGCTATTGGCCTTAGTCACCCCCACCATCTCACAGAAGTTACGAATGGACACAGGCGTGTAACCGCGGCGGCGCATACCGTCTAGGGTGGGCATGCGGGGGTCATCCCAGCCGTCTACCAGGCCCTCGTCGACGAGCTGCTTCAACTTACGCTTGCTCATGACGGTGTAGTTAATGTTAAGACGCGCGAATTCAATTTGTCGCGGATGCGGCAGCGACTCGAGCTGATCCAGCACCCAGTCGTACAGCGGGCGGTGATCCTCAAATTCCAGCGTGCATAGGGAATGGGTAATATCTTCGAGCGCATCGGAAATACAGTGCGTATAGTCATACATGGGGTAAATGCACCACTTGTTACCGGTCTGGTGATGCTCGGCACGGCGGATGCGATAGATTACCGGGTCACGCATGTTCATGTTCGGCGAGGCCATGTCGATTTTAGCGCGCAGGGTGTAGTCGCCGTCGTCAAACTCTCCGTCTTTCATGCGGTTAAACAGGTCGAGGTTTTCATCAACGGAGCGGTCACGGTCGGGACTGTTTTTGCCGGGCTTGGTGAGCGTGCCGCGGTACTCGCGTGCCTGATCCTGGTTCAGCGAGCAGACGTAGGCCTTGCCTTGCTTGATCAGCTCACCGGCGAACTCGTAAAGCTTGTCGAAGTAATCAGAGGCATAGTACTGTCGGTCTTCCCAGTCAAACCCCAGCCAGCGGATGCTTTCGCGGATTGAATCCACGTACTCCATGTCCTCCTTTTCCGGATTGGTGTCGTCGAAGCGAAGGTTGCAAAGGCCTTTGAACTCATTGGCGGTGCTGAAATTCAAGCAAATGGACTTAGCATGGCCAATGTGCAGGTAGCCATTGGGTTCAGGAGGGAAACGGGTATGCACCCGACCATCGTTCTTATTATTCTTCAGATCCTCACGGATTATCTGGTGAATAAAGTTGGAGGGTATAGCTGGGGAATCACTCATGCACAAACTGTTCAAACTTCAAGTACAAATGTGCCAGCTTTCGCAGGACACACAAAGCCCGTATTATAGCCTTTCTCAATTTCTCTAACTAGAACGTTAACCACAGGATTTCAAATGATCGTACTTCACACCACCGCCGGCGATATCACCCTTGAACTGGATTTTGACAATGCCCCGGCCTCCAGCGCCAATTTCATGGAATATGCCAAGACGGGTCATTACGATGGCACCATTTTTCACCGAGTCATCAACAATTTCATGATTCAGGGCGGCGGTTTTGAATCTGGTATGAAGCAGAAGGACACAGGCACACCCATTGAGAATGAGGCGGACAACGGTCTGAAAAACAACGCTGGCACCATTGCCATGGCCCGCACTATGGACCCCCACTCCGCTACATGCCAGTTTTTCATAAACGTCAACGACAACGCCTTTCTCAACCACACTAGCAAGGACCCGCAGGGCTGGGGCTATGCCGTGTTCGGCAAGGTCACTGACGGTATGGACGTGGTGAACAGCATTAAGGAATGCGACACCGGCTCCATGATGGGTCACCAGGACGTGCCGCTGGAAGATATTGTGATCAATTCGATAACGGTCACCGAAAACTAAGCCTTTCCTGCCCATACATGTCTTTGTTTGAAAAGGTATTGTGCATTTCGGACCTGCACCTCAATGCAGACCAGCCCAACATTGCCGATGCTTTTTCGACCTTTCTGCAGAACACCGCAATTAACGCCGACGCCCTGTTCATCCTCGGCGACTTTTTCAACGTCTGGATAGGCGATGACGATCCTTCTGCCTTTGCTGCGCAGGTGAAAGCCGAGCTCAAAGCCCTTGCTGATACCGGCGTGGCTGTATTCATCATGCACGGCAATCGCGACTTCCTATTAGGCGAGGACTTCTGTACACAGTGCGGCGCCACGCTTATCCATGAGCCTTACACTTTACGGGTAGGCGAAACTGAGTACCTTCTTGTACATGGCGATGCCCTCTGTACCCGCGATGCTGACTATATGGCCTTTCGCGCCATGGTGCGCAATGCCGATTGGCAGGCCGACTTCCTCAGCAAACCCCTAGAGGAACGCCAGGCCTATGCCTCCAGGGCGCGGGAACAGAGCAAGGCGATGTCCAGCAACAAGGCCGAGGATATTATGGATGTCACCCACGAGGAGGTGACGCAGCTGCTGCAGGAAATGGACCAGAGCATCCTGGTGCATGGACATACCCACCGCCCCGCCGAACACGACCTCGACATTCTCGGTAAACCCGGCAAACGTATCGTGCTAGGTGACTGGCATACTCTAGGCTGGATGCTGGACATAACGCCGCAGGGCTATACGTTGGGCGATTTCCCCATTCCCGAAATCTGAAGATTATAGAAAAGACTATCTCGATCTTAATACCGAGTGCCTGAAGGCGGCGAGTGGAAAACGTTAAGAAATTTTCTTAATTTTTTCCTAACGCTTATGGAACCCGCGTGCCCCTGAAAAAGAGCGGCGTGCCATCCGCGAAGGCAATATCCCTGCCTACCGCTTTCAGGCTTCGATCTCGGGCCTGGTAACCGAACACCGTAAGCATCGCGCCGATCGGAATTGAATCCTTGGTTACCCCCTGGCGGAATAAAGAGTTAGGACTGCCACCTTCGATCATCCAGCTTTCCTCTGATCCGTCTTCGTTAACCACGGCGATATGAATCCATGAGTGGGGATTAATGAGCTCCACCTTGGTGACCGTACCCTCAAGATTGACCGGCAGGTCTACGCTGAACTCCTGTGAAAAGGCATGATGTGCATTGACACTCACTGTCATGCAGACTGAGGCAAGAACAACTAGCAGCAAGAGTTTCTTCATCGTTTACTCCTTAATCCCATTTTTAGCTTTCCAAGCATCATGCTCCTGGACGCGCTTGCCACTGAGAATATTAACGATGCCGTAGTTGCCCTCATGACAGGCATATTCAAACATCGGCCCCTCAATACTCTGGAAGGGATAGGAGCCTGAGAAAGGCCTTGCCCAGACGGTCGGGTCGTCTACCGTGAACTGGTACTCCACGGTCATGTCATCGGTACGCGTAAATCGCTCGGTAACCCTAGCATCATGACTCATGGGGATACCGCGCAGTCCCGGCATGTTGGTGCGCCCGGAATATCCCGTAGTTTCCACCACTAACGTATCGCCCTCCCAGTGCCCGCGGGAATTGCCCAGCCACTGCGGAATGGCGCCCTCTGAAGGATCTCCTCCATCTAGGGAAATAATGCGTACGTCGTGAATCATTTCCAGCTGAATCACCACATAGTGCTCGGTCTGCATGAACTGGTAGGTGCTGTTGTAACCCAGCGGCAGGATGGGCGGCCCTTCTTGATCCCAGATCAGGCAGCGCTCCGACTGGCTGCGGTTCTGCGCCCGTTCCCACTGATGGTCGCGGCGAAATGCATTGTAGGCTTCGCGTGAGGCCAGCGCCGCCTCGGTCAGGGCGGGATAACGACCGTTGGGCGGATCGTAAATGATTGAGGTCCGGGTGTTGTCGGTAATAGTGTCGGCCTGCTTGTTCATCAGGTAGTCATCAAACTGGTAGTGGACATCCGCCGCGGTGCCGGCCTGTGTTTCGCCGTACTCCTCCTCAAATTCCAGCCGCAGCTGCTCGCGGTATTCCTCAGGCGTGAAAAATTCTTTTGTGCCCAAGCCCTCAGGGCGCTGCAGCGGCACCATGGTGGAATTGGACCAGTAGCCCTGGATCACCGGGTCACCCCACGAGGTTATTGGCATGGACCAGGTTTCCTCCGCGGCTGTAACCGTGGTGCTCAGACTGGCCGCGGCTGCAAATAAGGCTAGCTTCCTGTTCGGGATCATTGCGCATTCCTTACTTCACTCGGATCGATGCCGAGGTTGCGAAAATAGTTTTCCTTGTCTAGGTAGTCGTACATGATTTCCTCAGCAAATTCTGGACACTTGAATTCATACAATCTAGCCCCTTCTTCAACGCGGCGGTACAGCGGCATGCTAATAGTCCAGGGCTTTTCAAAGACATCGGGATCATTAATGTTGGCTTCGTACTGAAGGTGATAGGGCGATATTGGCGTGTAGCGTTCAGTGACTGTGACGGCATTAGTGTAGTAATTGCCGGACCGGTCGAGCCAGTTGGGATTAAGACCTTTGACTTCAACCACCAGGGTATCCCCTTCCCAGCGCCCGTTTGACCACCCCATCCAGCTGTCAACGGGTGCATTCTTGTGATTGCTCATGTAGATGGTGCGTACGGCGTCAGCGTACTGGTAGGCCATCATGATATCCGTGTCGGTCTGGAATACCTGGAAGGGCTGCGGCAGATAGGTGCCACGAGGGATGCCGGGCATGAAGCACTTGGCCTCGGGATCTTCAGTGCGGCGGCTGGCAAAGTTCGCTTTGCGCTGCTCAAGGCCAGCCGCAGAATAAGGGATGGTGCCGCCCTCAACGACCGAGTTTCCCGGCGTCATGGCACCTATTGCACCAAGGCTTTCGACGGCACCCTGTTTCGCAACCTGAGCCTCAAGGTTCCAGTTGGCATTGTTAAGCGCCTGCCAGATGCCGTTTAGATCAGGTTTGCCGTCAGCACGGCGTGGAATCGAATCACCCTGCGCCAATAAAACGCCAGACAGGATTGCTAGTACAGCCCCCAGAAGCAACGTTGTTAAACGTCTTTGCAGCATCTTGACACCCCCAATACTTCAAAAAGAATAAACCGGGTAGTTGGAAAAGTCTATGAAACATAGCGGGTTCGGGGAGGGATTCCCAGTACAGACAATTACCGGTTGTAATTGTCGATGTAGCGCTCGAAATGGGCCTGACTCAGGTTGAACAACTGCTCGTTAATATCCAGGATCAGGTCCCTGATATTGGTGCTGGCAAAATCAGGCGCCAGCTCCACCCCGATATCCCCAAGAGAGGTAATAAGGTGCAGCCTTTTTTGTAGCAGGTTGTGTAGCCAGCAGTGAGGGGACATATCGGGATCGTAGAAAAAACGGTAGTCATGCAGGGCCTGCTGAAGTTTTTCCACGGAAAAGATGTTAAAGCGGGCCCCCATGATCTGGGTAGTAAGCTGGTCAATGCGACGGAGCACCGCCCTCTTCTCCTCCTCGCTGTACTGATTCCAATTGATTACCTCGTAGTTGAAGCGTTTACAGCCGCGGCAAATTTTATCGCCAAGAGAGGTGGTGGAACAGATACCAATGCAGGGGGTTTTGACAAAATTCATGGTGCGAATTGTACCGTGCAGGCCATGCCGGACCTAGTCTTTAGGGGCTATTTCGAGTAAGATTGCGCGCTATTTTCTATGCTAGTTCTAATTTCTGGCATCCCCCAAAAAACCTTGAAATTCAAGAGGAATTTGAAGTGCTTGAAGCTTATCGTAGCCATGCGGAAGAACGCGCCAAGTTGGGTATCGTCCCCAAGCCTCTAGACGCTGAACAGACGGCGGGTCTCGTTGAACTGTTGAAAAACCCACCAGCCGGAGAAGAGGATTTTCTCCTTGACCTGATAAGCAACCGTGTCCCTGCCGGTGTGGATGAAGCAGCCTATGTCAAAGCCGGTTTTCTTTCCGCGCTGGCCATGGGCAAAGATGAATCGCCCCTCATTTCCAAGCTTGATGCCGTGAAACTGCTCGGCACCATGCTGGGCGGTTTCAACATCAGCACGCTGGTGGAACTCCTCGACGATGCCGAACTCGGAGCAGAGGCCGCCAATCAGCTTTCGCACACCCTGCTCATGTTCGATGCCTTCCACGACGTGGCTGAAAAAGCCGATGCCGGCAACAAAAATGCTAGGACTACCATTCAGTCATGGGCCGATGCCGAATGGTTTATCAATAAGCCCAAGGTGCCCGAAGTAATCACCACTACCGTGTTCAAAGTGCCCGGCGAAACCAATACTGACGACCTGTCCCCTGCGCCAGATGCCTGGTCGCGGCCCGATATTCCACTGCACGCCCTGGCCATGTACAAGATGCCGCGCGAGGGTATCACCAATGCCGTTGAGCAGATCGAGGAACTGAAACACAAAGGCCACCCCGTGTCTCTCGTGGGCGACGTGGTAGGAACGGGCTCCTCGCGTAAGTCCGCCACCAACTCCGTGCTCTGGCATATGGGAGACGACATTCCCCATATTCCCAACAAGCGCGACGGCGGTATCTGCATCGGCGGCCAGATTGCCCCAATTTTCTTTAACACCATGGAAGATGCCGGCGCCCTGCCCATCGAATGCGATGTAAGCAACCTAAATACGGGCGATGTAATCGACATCTACCCGTACGACGGCAAAGTCACTACCCATGGCTCTGACGATGTCATCTCAACGTTTGAGCTCAAAACCGAAATACTGCTGGATGAAGTTCAGGCCGGCGGCCGTATTCCAATGATCATCGGCCGTGGTCTCACTGACCGCGCGCGCGAGAAAATGGGCCTGGAGCCAACCGATGTATTCCGTCGCCCCAAGCCGCCTGCCGAAACCACGGCCGGATTTACGCTGGCCCAGAAAATGGTCGGCAAGGCCTGCGGTGTTGAGGGTATTCATCACGGTACTTACTGCGAACCCCGCATGACAACCGTCGGCTCACAGGATACTACCGGCCCCATGACCCGCGACGAACTGAAAGACCTTGCCTGTCTCGGCTTCACAGCCGACCTTGTCATGCAGTCGTTCTGCCACACGGCGGCCTATCCAAAACCGGTTGATATTGAAACCCAGCACTCGCTGCCTGATTTCATCCAGACCCGCGGCGGGGTTTCCCTGCGCCCCGGAGACGGCATCATTCACTCGTGGCTGAACCGCATGCTGCTGCCTGATACCGTTGGTACCGGCGGCGACTCGCACACCCGTTTTCCGATAGGCATCTCCTTTCCTGCAGGCTCAGGCCTGGTGGCCTTCGCAGCCGCAACCGGCGTTATGCCGCTAGACATGCCCGAATCAGTGCTGGTGCGTTTCAAGGGTGAAATGCAGCCGGGTATTACCCTGCGCGACCTAGTTAACGCTATTCCTTACGCTGCAATCCAGAAAGGCCTACTCACCGTTGAGAAGAAAGGCAAAAAGAATATTTATTCCGGCCGCATCCTGGAAATTGAAGGACTGCCTGATCTGAAGATTGAACAGGCCTTTGAGCTTTCCGATGCGTCCGCCGAGCGTTCCGCCGCCGGCTGTACCATCAAGCTCAACAAGGAGCCGATCATCGAGTACTTCAAGTCCAACGTAACACTGCTGCGCTGGATGATTTCACAGGGTTACGGTGATCCGCGTACGCTCGAACGTCGCGCCTGCGCCATGGAAGAATGGCTGGCCAATCCCGAACTGCTAGAAGCCGATGCCAACGCCGAGTACAAGGAAATCATCGAAATTGATCTCAACGAGATCAAGGAACCCCTGCTCGCCTGTCCGAACGACCCGGATGATGTGAAACCGCTTTCCAAAGTCCAGGGCACCAAGATTGACGAAGTCTTTATTGGTTCCTGCATGCTCAACATCGGCAACTTCAGGGCCGCCGGCAAGGTGCTGGAACAGGTGGAAGGCTCTATTCCAACCCGCCTGTGGCTGGCACCACCCACCAAGATGGACCAGCACCAGCTCACCGAAGAAGGTTACTACTCCATCTACGGCAAGGCCGGTGCGCGTACCGAGATGCCGGGTTGTTCTCTTTGCATGGGCAACCAGGCACGTGTTGAGCCGAATTCGACGGTGGTCTCCACCTCGACACGCAACTTCCCGAACCGCCTTGGCGACGGCGCCAACGTGTTCCTGGCGTCTGCGGAAATGGCAGCCGTGTGCTCCATCCTCGGCAAGATTCCAGATATGGAGGAATACATGGGCTACATGGACAGCCTCAACACCATGGCTGATGATGTATACCGTTACATGAACTTCAACGAGATTGCCGACTACATGGAAGGAGCGGAGAATGCGAAAAACATTCCTCTGACCAACATCCAGGAAGTCAGCTAAATTTTCACCCCATAAAAAAACCGCTGCAGTGCAGCGGTTTTTTTGTCAACATTTTTGTCAGGCAGGTGCGGGTTTACCCAACGCTTCACCAACCTCGTCTTCTTCCTTGCTCCCTGCTCCCTGCGAGCTGCCGCTTGAATCCAGTTTCAAAAATAGCAGCAAGAAAGCAGCGACAACTGAGCCAGCCCCCATGATCAGCGAAACGCCAGGCAGTTCCAGTCCGCCTTCCAACAGGAAGCCGGCAATGATGGGCGACAATACAGAACCACCCCTGCCGATGCCGATGGCAAAGCCGGTGCCCGACGCCCTCGCATGGGTGGGAAACACGTTGGCGAGGATGGCATACATCCCGACTATACCGGCATTAACGAAAAACCCGGCCATGCCTACGTAAAGTTTGATTGTACCCAGTTCCGCCGGCGCGCGGCCAAAGATGGCGGTAAACACCCAGGCCATCGCAAAGGTAAAAATTGTCAGCGCTTTCAAACTGAAGCGCGTACTCAGCACACCAAAGAAGACACAGCCAAGTGCTCCGCCCAGGCTGGCAGCGGTTAATGCCTCACCGGCAAGGTAGGCCGGAAAGCCCATGTCGACTACTACCTTCGGAGTCCATTTCAGGATGTAGTACAGCGTTACCACATGCAGGAAGTAGATTGCGGTGACCAGGATGGTGGTCGCAATCATGGCACGGGAAAAGAGGAACGATGTGGACACTTTTCTTGCTGCCTCTTCGATACTCGGAAGCTGCTCAATCGCAGCATGGCCGAGACGCTTCATCGTGGCATTGATCCTGTCTAGCGCCCCTTCCGGCTGCTTGCGCGCCAGCCAGTGTACGGACTCAGGCAGGATGAAATGAATCAGCGGAATGAAAACGATAGTGACGGCCGTGCCGAAATAAAATACAACGCGCCAGTCGAAGTACTGCATGAGATTTGTCACGATGGAGCCGCCAACCACACCGCCCACCGGGTACCCGATGGTCATGATGGCAATCATGCGTGCCCGCTGTTTTCTGCTAGAAAACTCAGCCGTGACCGCGTTAAGCGCGGCGAGCATGCCGCCGATGCCGAGACCGGTGACCACGCGCCAGATGGAAAGCTCTGTCAGGCTGGAAGTGATAGTCACCATAAACATGCCGATCGCCATGGCAAAGAGACAGCCCATGATCGTAGGTTTGCGCCCTATCCTGTCCGCTACACTGCCCAGCAAAACAGAGCCCACGGCCATGCCGATAAGCTCCATGGAAAGCACGATACCTAACCCGGCATTACCCAATTCCCATTCCGCCGCAATACCCGGCCCGGCAAAACTGATGGCGAGAACATCAAAGCCGTCGAGGGCATTGAGACCGACCGTTAGGCCGACAATAATGTACTGCAGTCGGCTCATGGCCGAATCATCGAGAACCTGGCGTGGATCAGTGCTCATATTTACCCCCGGAAAATGTTTTTCTTGTTCTTATATTTCTTATGTTTTTTATATAGAAAAACAGCGACAAAGCTTAATTCACTGTTTCTTCCAATACAACTCAAGGCATTACTGCAGGCTTTTACTGACGACCTCGTAAACATCCTTGGAGATACCCCGCAGCTCCAAGACTCGCCGCAGGGCCGCCTGCATAAGCTGCTGCCTTTGCTCACCGTATTTTTTCCAGCGCGTTAACGGAGTGAGGAGACGCGAGGCAATTTGCGGATTGATTTCATTTAGCGCAATGACCTGCTCCGCAAGAAAGTCATAACCGCTGCCGTCCAGCTGATGGAAACCCACGGCATTGTTATGGCAGAAGGCCCCAATAACGCTACGCACCTTGTTTGGATTGCGAATATCAAAAGCTTCGTGCGCCATGAGCGCTTTCACACGGGACAGGTTGTCGGGAATGCTGGCCGCACTTTGCATGGCAAACCACTGATCAATCACCAGCGTTTCGTCTTGCCAGGTGTTATAGAAGTGATCAAGCAGTTCCTGTTTCAGTCCCTGCGAATCTGCTCCCGGGTTGTTAACCACGGCGCGCAGCGCGGCACTGGAATCAGTCATGTTGGTGGCGCTGTCATACTGGGCCCTCGCCAGTGACCAATAAGCCTCCTTATCCAACGCAACGAGATAGTTCAGCACCGAGTTTTTCAAACTACGCCTGGCGACTTCATCTGCATTGAATACATAGGAGGCATCACTGCTGCAGTGCTGGTAAACGGCAAGGAACTGTTCATCCAACGCCGAGGCCAGATGACGGCGCAGTGATTCGCGTGCCTGGTGAATAGCATCCACGTCCACCACCTCGGCGATTTCAGCCAGGTAGGCTTCCGAGGGAAGAATCAGCAGATTGGCCAGCATGGCCTTGTCCTGGGAATCGTCCAACGCCGCAGAAAGCACTGAGGTAAATGCACTGACCAGACGCTCATCCACTTCATTCCGTCCTGACTGCAAGTCGCCAAGAACCAGCAGCGCAAGCTGCTGGGCGGCTTCCCAGCGGGCAAAACCATCATTCTCGTGCTGCATCATCAGCATCAGCTCATCACGGCTGTAGGGGTAATGCAGTTTCACAGGGGCAGAAAACCCACGCAGGAGCGCGGGCACCGGCTGACTACGAATTTTCTCAAAGACAAAATCCTGCTGCGCTTCACTGACATGCAGGACCGCTTCATCACCCACTGATTCACCTGCGAGTGTTAAAGGCAGGCTTTCCCCCTCCTCACTGAGAAGACCAACGGTAAGCGGAATATAAAAGGGCTCTTTTTCAGGTTGGGCGGGTGTTGGTGGACACGACTGTTTAACATGCAGCGTGAATGTTGAAGCCTCCGCATCAAACTTACCGCTGACTTCAAGACGCGGAGTACCGGCCTGGGTATACCAGCGGCGGAACTGGCCAAGGTTGATCCCGGAGACTTCCTCCATGGTACTGACAAAGTCCTCGGTGGTTACCGCCTGGCCGTCGAAGCGTTCGAAATAGAGATCCGTGCCTTTCCTGAACAGTTCAGGGCCCAGCAGGTTGGCCTGCATCCTGACGACCTCGGCTCCCTTCTCATAGATGGTAACCGTGTAAAAATTAGAGATTTCCATGTACGACTCAGGGCGCACCGAGTGCGCCAATGGTCCGGAATCCTCGGCAAACTGAATGGTGCGCAGAAAGCTGACATCCTCCACACGCTTCACTGCCCTCGAACCAACGTCAGCAGAGAATTCGGAATCGCGGTAAACCGTGAAGCCTTCCTTAAGACTGAGCTGGAACCAGTCGCGGCAGGTGACACGGTTGCCCGACCAGTTGTGAAAATACTCGTGGGCAACGATGGCCTCGATGCGTTGAAAAGCCTGGTCGGTAGAAGTTTCCGGCTTGGCGAGCACGCAGGAGGAATTGAAGATATTCAGGCCCTTGTTCTCCATGGCGCCCATATTAAAATCGTCGACGGCCACGATCATGAAAATATCGAGGTCGTATTCCCTGCCATAGACTTCCTCATCCCAGCGCATGGCTTTTTTCAGGGAAGCAAGAGCAAAGTCACACTTATCCAGGTCTTTTTCCTCGACAAAAATACGCAGTTCGACTTCACGGCCCGAGCAGGTGGTGAACGTATCATCGACCGGCTTCAGGTCGCCGGCCACGAGAGCAAACAGGTAGCTTGGCTTTTTAAAGGGATCTTCCCACGCCACCCAGTGCCGACCATTGTCCAGGTCGCCACTGCCGATGTTGTTGCCGTTTGACAGCAGTACCGGGTAGAGCGCCTTGTCGGCTTCTATGCGCGTGGTGAAACTCGAAAGTACATCAGGACGATCCAGGTAATAGGTGATCTTGCGAAAACCCTCGGCCTCGCATTGAGTACAGAACATCACCCGGGATTTATACAGACCTTCTAGACTGGTGTTTTCCTGGGGCTTTATTTTAGTCACACACTCCAGTATGAAGTCATCAGGCACTCCAGGAACTGAAAGCTCTTCACCATCGACAGAGTAAGCCGCTTGATCAAGCGCTTTACCGTCAACGACCAGTTCATCAAGTTCCAGTTCTGCCCCGTTAAGCACCAGCACGCCACCATGGCGTTCTGCCGCTGGATTTTTACGCATCACCAGGCGCGAATGCACCATGGTGTGGGTTTCAAATAACTGGAAGGTAAGATGGGTTTCGTCGATCAGGTAGTCGGGCGGCGTGTAATCTTTCAGGTAAATGGTTTTGGCCTGGCTTTCTTTCATTGGGTTTCCTGTTTGTTCGAGGGTTATGCGTTGAAGGACACTTCGTATCCGGTGAAGCGGCGCAGGTTGATGACGCCTGTGTCCAGTATGAGGTACTGTCCCTTGATACCCTGCAGCACACCTTCCACTGCAGGAGTTTTATCCAGGTTGAACGAGGTGATTTTTTCCGGGAAAGTTTTTATCGGGTAGTCGATTGCAACGGGGTCCACGCCATTGATCACGCTGATGGCATGCACGCCGAACTGCTGACGAAGTTCTTCGATCTCCTTATCGCACTCCTGCAGCAACCGATCTCTTTCTGCGGCCATATCCAGTTCCACGACGTCGCCCTTGAGCATGTTGCGCCAGTTGGTCTTGTCGGTGACATGTTGCTTGAACATTACCTCGGCAAAACCTGACTGCTTGCGTGACCTGACGCGAAGGACGGGTAAGGCCTGTACAGCACCCTGGTCAATCCAGCGAGTGGGTATTTGCGAGGCACGCGTAATGCCCACCTTGATACCGGATGAATTGGCAAGGTAGACCACGTGGTCCTGCATGCAAAAGCGATCACCCCACACCGGCTCACGGCAGGTGCCGGCATCATAGTGGCACTTTTCAGGGGAGATAATACAGCTGTCGCATTGCGCCAGTTTCTGAAAACAGGGGTAACAGTACCCCTGGTTGAAACTCTTGTTGGTATCACGCCCGCAGTGCACGCAGGTAATCTTGCCCTGGTGTTCAAGACTGATCTTTTTGCCTACCAGTTCATTGAGGCTGAGCTCGTCATCGCCAAGAACGAGAAAATAGAGCACCGGACTTTCCAGCCGCGCCCGCATTTTATGTAACTGTCCTGCCAACACCGTATTGATTTTTCCTTACTGCTTCAATGTAATTTTTATAATTCGTTTAAAGGCTTTTTAAATTACTGCTCACCCGATTTACAGCCATTTTTGCCCCTCAGAAAGCCTACCCGTTTCTCGGGATCCGTGTATTCCAAGTCATAGGCAATCACGGCCTGCAGGCAATGCTCTTTTTGCTCTGCCGTCAGTTTTTCCCCGTTTTCCCAGCGACCCAGTTCAACGGCGGTTTTCAGCTGCTCATGAATTTCCGGCGTGATGCTTTCGAGAAGCTCCTGCATACTGTTGGGAATGGTATCCATAGTGCAAGCCTACCCTTTGATTCCTCTGCGATAACGGCTAAAGCCCGCCATGATAACCCCGCAAAGTACACCGGTCACGAGTCCACCGATATGGGCTTCATCGGCAATAAAATCGATATCCATGGCCGTGATAATGACCAGGCTCAACAGCAGGAAGAAGACCAGCGCACCCGGTAAAGACAGGCGCTTGGCCGGATCGATGACCTGCCACATCCAGATGTAGCCAAACAGGCCGTAGACAACACCCGACATTCCGCCAAAGTAGATAGTGCCACCATATAGAAACTGGGCCGTGTTAGAAAAAAGGGCCACGATGATGATCACGCACAGCATGATCCAGCTCGGTTGCCGTGCTTCAATGCGCCGACCAAATTCCCAGAGCCAGAGCATGTTGAAAGCCAGGTGCAGCAGGCCTCCGTGTAGAAGAATGGGTGAAATCATCCTGGCAAAGGTTGCGGCGTTAAAATTTTCCAGCACCCGTTCCAGATTGATGATGCGCGTCCCGTAGCTGAAGTTCGGGTACAGCATGCTCCGTACCAGGTCGGTCATGTCATTAAGCGGCGCAACCAAGAGCAGGACGGCGCAGGTAATCACCAGGGTTAAGGATAAGGGTGCCCTGACAAAGGCCCCGAAAATATTGGTAACGAATTCGCCGGGACGAAAATACGCACGCAGGTCGCTTGAATCTTTGTGCTCGGGTAAAACCTCTTCCCGCTGCCACTGCTGGAACAGGGAAACGGTCCGGTAAGCATCTTCTTCACGAGCAACCAACAAATGCTGGCGGCCGTTCTCATGCTGAATACGATGGGAAATTTCATGCTGCCAGAGCAAGCGTGAAAACTGGGACAGATCCTCTTGCTCTGACACATCTAGAATGAAAATCATCGGCGTAGGGAGTGGCTCCGCGGAAACCGTTGTCAGCTGTTGGTTGGCCTGTAGGACCAGCCTAGCTTGCTGCGACAGGTTTCGTAATAGTCATAATCCCCGGGGTGAACAATTTTCAGTTGCTCTTTTTTCTTACGGATAGTAATACGGTCGCCCGGTGTACAGGGATGGCTCATGGCGCCGTCACAACTGAGCTGCGGCATGATATGGTGACGATCGCCAACCACCAGTGTGAGCTCACTGTTACTGTCGATGACGATGGGTCTACTGCTGAGACTGTGCGGGTTAATAGGCACTAACACCATGGCGTCCAGGGCAGGATGCATGATGGGCCCACCAGCAGACATGGCATAGGCGGTAGAACCTGTCGGAGTTGCCACGATAAGTCCATCGGACGCCTGGTTGTAGACAAATTCCTGGTCGATATACAGCGCAAATTCAATCATCTGCACGGCCTTACCCGGATGTAGCACAACATCGTTCAGGGCGGAACCAAGATAATCCTGCTTCTCGCCGATAAACAGATCAATCAGGTAACGCGATTCAATCTTGTATTCCCCGCCCAGCACCTGTTCCAGCGTGCTTTCAATTTCATCCGGCAGAATGTCAGTAAGGAAACCAAGCTTGCCTCTGTTGATGCCAATCACGGGCAGGTCATGTTCAGCAAGCATGGAGGCCACTTGTAGGAGACTGCCGTCACCGCCAACAACGATGACCAGGTCACACTGCTCGGCCAGTTTCTCAATCGGGCTTACCGGGTAGTCCTTCTCTTGAAGCAGGTCCGCGATATTCACATCAAGCACGATGTTTATATCTACATTATCCTCAAGAAAACTTATTACTGCGTGTAGGGAATCGACAATTTCCTTGTTGTTTCTGCCGGTAAGACCGATTGTTGAAAATGCAGACATATCTTTGGCGACATTCCATAAAAAGGGGTCAAGTATATCATGCTAGTAGAATCAGAAATGATTTAATCATTATAAATCAGTGCATTATCCAAAACCTTTGTTTAGAATGTGCCGCCTCAAAAGGAGTGTGTTTTTGAAGCTGGAAGAAAGCAAGATTGCCGTTATCGGCCTCGGTTATGTCGGTCTGCCCCTCATGGTGGAATTTGCAAAGCATTTCCCGACTGTTGGTTTTGACATCAATGAAAAAAGGGTCAGGGAGCTTGCCAAGGGCAAGGACATCATGAAAGACCTGAGCGCAGCCGAACTGCAGACAGCTACCCATGGGCAGTTCAGTTATGATCCGACACTGCTGGCAGACAGCAACGTTTATATCGTCACTGTACCTACCCCGGTTGATCAGGAAAACAGACCTGACATGAGCTACCTAACTAATGCCTGTGAACTGGTGGGCAAAGCACTCAGAGCGGGCGACGTTGTTATTTTCGAATCCACTGTCTATCCCGGTGCCACGGAGGAAGCCTGTATCCCGGTATTGGCAAAAGTCTCAGGACTAACATTTAACACAGATTTCTTTGTGGGATACAGCCCCGAAAGAATTAACCCCGGCGATAAGAAGCGCCGCCTGACCAACGTCATAAAGGTCACCTCTGGGTCCAACCCGGAAACATTAGAATTTGTTGACTCGCTTTACGGCACGATTGTCACCGCCGGCACTCATCCTGCCAGCAGCATCAAGGTGGCAGAGGCGTCAAAGGTCATTGAGAACACCCAGCGCGATCTCAATATCGCCCTGGTGAATGAGCTGAGTATCATTTTTCACCGGCTGGGTATTGATTCAGAGGAAGTGCTTGAAGCCGCCGGCACCAAGTGGAACTTTCTCAATTTTCGACCAGGCCTGGTGGGCGGTCATTGCATCAGCGTTGACCCCTACTACCTCACTTATAAGGCACAGGAAATCGGCTACCACCCGGAAGTAATTCTTGCCGGCCGCCGCATCAATGATGAGATGGGCACTTATATAAGTGAACGCGTGGTAAAGGAGATGACCCGCAACTGCATTGACGTCGTTGACTCTAATATTCTCGTCATGGGGCTCGCCTTTAAGGAAAACTGTCCTGATATTCGCAACACACGCGTTGCTGAGCTGGTCAAGGGACTACAGGGATATCATGCCAACGTGGATATTCATGCTCCCTGGGTCAGCAGTGAATCTGCCATGGAGGAATACAGCCTAAACCTTGTTGAGGAACCGCAAGCGGAAAAATATGATGCGATTGTGTTGGCGGTGGCCCATGACTGTTTCAGGGAAGCGGGACTCAAGCAAATTAGGCACTATGCCAAAGCGCAGCATGTGCTGTTTGATGTGAAATACCTATTTCCTCGGGCAGAAAATTTGACCCGTCTCTGAGCAGTCTTATTAAATCAGTCGGACTGCTCAGCGCCGACGGCAAGTGAAAAAGGCGTTCTGCTGTAAACCAGTTCTTCAGTGTCCAGCATCCGATACGCCACGTAGATATTGAGGGGTGCGTCACCAAAGCCCTGCTGTTCCAGGTCCACTCCTGTCAGGATATCCAGCATTTCATTTTCACCCATGATACGGGTATCCGTAACCTGCCCAAGCGTTTTCAGCGAGCCGTTCCATGTCACGAAATTACCGTCACTGGTTGCCTGGAAAAGCTGGGAGCGGTTCCTGATGATGACAAGATGCGTGGTGTATTCACGCCCCACATGGCTTTGCAGCGGGGTGATACCCAGCCTAAAGTTGAGGGTTTCACTACCTGAGAAAGCAGTGCCAAAATCCTCGCTGGAATCAGAATAAATGCCCAGACTAATATCGGCATCTATCACACCAACTACCGAGGACACGCCTGTTGCAGCGCGCAGTCTTTCCTGCTGACTGCTGTAGTATTTTTCTACTTGGTACTTGACCAGGTTAAGTGAAGCCACCGCATCGGAGCCCTCGACTTCGTCATCCTTGTCAGCACCACATGCAAATGGACCGCAGCCGCGGGCCGGATCCGAGAAGCGGTAGAGGCGATTGACCACGTCGAAGTCATCCGGGTAGGCCATCACCGTCACAAAACGGGTGTCAACACCGTAACCGGATGAATAGGAAAAGGTACCGCCGGCAGCATCCTCACGCCGGGAATGGACAAGGCCAAGATTGTGCCCAATTTCATGGGCCAGTACGCTGTCGTCCTGACAGTCGATATTGATTACCGACACCCCGAAGTCCTTCTGGTACACCGCGGAAAGATCGCCCTGCGTTCCGCTGCCGGAAAGGTTGGCCAGGCCACACAGTCCTTCATTGCCCGCCATTCTAAACAGCACCATCAGATCACCGCCAAACAGCATGCGTTTCCTGCCCAGATCCTGCAGACTTTCATCATCCTGAAAGGTCACATTGGATAAATCATGCACCAGGTTGTCGGCAGGCGTGTAGCTCACTTGATGGACACCCACAGGCCTGACAACGATACCCGCCTGGCTGTCGGAAAAAATCTTATTCGCGACATTGAACAGCTGGTTGATACGCGTGTTCACCTCCCCGCGGTAATAGCTGTCTATTTCCGGGGTATAAGCGACAAGAATATCGATATTGGCATCCCGGTTATTCACCTGCATACCATCAAGACTGTCTGTACCAAGCAAACCCTCATTGAAATCGCTGACCCCGTCAGAATCGGTATCGGTCACCACGTCGCGGTAAAGCTCAACTATCACGTCACTTCTGACATCGCCCACAATGGCCGTGCTGTATACCAGCGGATA
>RFVC01000171.1 GCA_009922595.1 Gammaproteobacteria bacterium
ATGGTGGGCCCACCAGGACTTGAACCTGAGACCAATCGATTATGAGGATCTTGGAGACCTTGCTGCGATCACCCAAAGGAGAAGGTTGTAAGGCCCTGTTTGGACGTTGGTTCTAGATCAGCGCATTCCGAGTCTATTCCGAACCGTCGTGCCTCATGTGAGCCGCCTTGGGCTCCGCAACCAAACGAGTGACAACCAACTTTTAAGGTGAAAGCCTATTCGGCACTGCGAACTGCTCAATAACGTAGCCCAATGTTATTCAAGATTCTCGCGGGTCCCGGGGGAGAAACCCCAAGAGAACTTAAAAAATTTAGGCACACCGGGCGAGCGAGGTGATCTATTCATAGGATCAAGGTGATACTTTTAAATTTTGCCGGACAGCTGTTTTTCTGTCAGTTGGTAACCATACTCGATCATCTCCGCAGAGCGATCAAACTCCAAGGTGCCGCACTTGTTGCGGGGTATAGAGATTAAGTGGTCCGGCGGATTGTCTGCCATTCTTATGCGCGCAATAGCATTCTGCATTGTGTTGAATGATTGATCTGCAATGTAGAACATATCCCATTGGTCTTTTGGCTTGCTTTCGGAAGACTTCATGGAGTCCAAGAAGTCGTCCATTTTCTGCTGCCAAGGGCTTCTTTTTTCCTCTGGCTCTGGTGCCACTTCCTTCATTATCGGTCCGCCGAGATCGACTGCTATTGTCAGATCCGTATCGTCTCCTAGAGTGGGCTCAATGGGGGTTGGATTGAGTATGCCGCCATCGATCAACTGCACCCCACCCACGTTGTACGGCGTAAAAAACAGTGGCAGTGACACCGATGCCCTGATCGCCTGGTCTATTGGGCCGCTTTGAAACCAATGTTCTTTTTCCGCCGCGATATCTGCGGCGACAGCCGTGAACTTTATAGGCAGGTCTTCGATCAGGTCCGTGCCGATCTTGCTTTGTATGGCGGCCATCATCTTGTCTCCCTTCACCAAAGAATTCCATTTCCCGGTGGCATAGGCGCCGCCAATGAGCGATCCAATAGAACAACCCGATATCGATCTGATTTCATGGCCGTGTTCCTCAAGCCATCGGATCACGCCGACGTGTGCCAGCCCGCGAGCGCCCCCACTGCCTAGCACAAGGGAGATCGCCTTATTGCTCATTCGGCCATTCTTTTTGGTCACCTACCAGGCTACGTTTTTCAGCTTAATTTGGCTTTTGCGGCCAGTGCAGGCACCGCAGACATTTCTGGAACGTCTAAAAAATCGGGCTGTTGAAAAGTGGGGTTGGGGTACTCGTAATAACCTTTTCCCGCCAGCAAACCGGTGCGCCCGGTGTCGAGAAAATGTTCCTTAATATATTCAGCATTGGCTAGCATATCCTGATCACCCGATTGCGTTCCCCAGTAGGTGAAGATCTCACGTAGGGTGCCCATGCCGACCACATCCATGATGCCACACGGCCCCATGGTGCAACCACGATTCATGATCATGTAGGTACGGTCAACCGTTTCATGGTCAGCCACACCCTTGGTTACGAGAGATTGGGCTGCTTGAAGCAATGGCACCAATAAGCTGTTACAGACGTAGCCATTTTGTTCTTTGGAGATCGGTATCGGAACCATACCGATTTCAACTGCGTAGGCAGTCAGTCGAGCCAGCGTATCGTCTGAGGTCTCTGGCGCCCCCATGATTTCGGCGATGTTCAAGGCCC
>RFVC01000172.1 GCA_009922595.1 Gammaproteobacteria bacterium
AACAAGGGCAGTTGAATGTAGAGCAGTTCAGTCGAGGGACAGCCTGGCTGGATACAGGCACATTCAACTCCTTACTTGATGCCGCCAATTTCATTCGTGTACTTGAAGAGCGGCAGGGATTGAAGATAGCCTGCATAGAGGAAATTGCCTATCGGCGCGGGTACATTAGCGCAGAACAGGTACATGCCCTCGCAGTGCCGCTGGCCAAAAGTGGTTATGGGGAATATCTCTTGCGAATGCTGGAGCAGTAAAGACCCATGAAAAAATACAGTACCGGGATACCTGATGTGTTAATTATCGAACCTGATGTTCATGGCGATCATCGCGGGTTTTTTATGGAAACCTGGCGAAAGGAATGGTTCACCGGTATTGAGGGCGCGGCTGAATTTGTCCAGGACAATCACAGCAAGTCGATACAGGGCACGCTAAGAGGCTTGCATTATCAGACCAGACACACACAGGGTAAGTATATCCGCGTGGTAAAAGGTGAGATTTACGATGTGGTGGTAGACTTGCGCATATCCTCTCCAACCTTTGGTAAATGGGTCGGGGAAATGCTCTCGGCCGAAAACAAAAAATCCCTGTGGGTGCCACCCGGATTCGCTCATGGTTTTTATGTTTTGTCAGAAGAGGCGGAAATTACCTACAAATGTACCAATTACTATGCGGCGGAGCATGAAAGAACCTTGTTATGGTGCGACCCGCAGGTCGGTATTACCTGGCCTCTGATTGAAAATAAGGTCGTCCTTTCCGACAAGGATAGGGCTGGCAGCAACCTGATCGATTGCGAAACTTTTCCCTGACATGAAATCCGTTCTATTGCTGGGTGCAGCCGGTCAGCTTGGTAGGCTTGTGCAAGCGCACAAACCCGACAACATCAGGATGGCCGGTAAAACACACCAGGATTTCGATATCACTGATAGCATGACTCTCAAAACCGTCATTGCTGAAGTCAAACCTGATATCGTCATAAACTGTGCGGCCTATACCGCAGTAGACAAGGCCGAATCAGAGCCGGAAACGGCATACAGAGTGAATGCTGAGGCTCCCGGAAACCTGGCAGCACTGCTTGATCCCGCTAGCAAATTGATACACCTCTCCACTGACTTCGTCTTTAGCAAATATTCTGCAAATCTTTACAAGCCAGGCGACAAGCCTGACCCGGTATCGGTCTACGGTAAAAGCAAGCTGGCTGGGGAAGAGATCATTCTAAGGCAGCGTGAACAAAACAGCATTATTCTCCGGGTGTCCTGGTTATATTCGGCCACTGGCAGGAATTTCGTAACCACCATGCTACGACTGATGCGGGAAGGCAAAGACCTGAATGTCATCGGGGACAAGTTCGGAACGCCAACGTCAGCACATCGCCTGGTGGACATTATCTGGAAACTGGCCTTGTCAGAAACTGGCAACGGGATTTACCACTGGTCCGACCGGGGTGTTATATCATGGTATGATTTCGCCGTTGAAATCATGGAGCAGGCCTTGCAGTCAGGCATCCTCGACCAGGCAGTCAAGATCACCAGCATTCCATCCGCAGCTTATCCCACCCCGGCAGAAAGGCCGGTGTATTCGGCATTGGATAGCTCCGGCACCGAGTCGGTGCTCGGCATTAAAACATCACCCTGGCAAGAGGAGCTGGGCAAGGTCCTGGACCTGGTAAAGTTGGGGCAGGCTGAA
>RFVC01000173.1 GCA_009922595.1 Gammaproteobacteria bacterium
GGTCGGGAGTTCGAATCTCTCCGGGCGTGCCATTTCTTGCGGGTTCCAGCCTGATCGATTATTTCGATTGTCCCATAGAGTGGGGGTTGTCCCATTGGATAGCGTTTTTTTAGCTTAAGTAGCTCTCTGAAATTTTAAAAAGCTTCTCCAATCGGGCATGGTCAGAGTGAAAATTCAACTCCATTGAGAATTCGACAAAAGACTCGATAATCCCAAGATTTGATAGGTCTTGAAACGATTCGTCCAGCAGCTGTGCCAATAGGTATTTGTCGGATAGGGGTAGCCTACCTCCCTGCTTTCGGTACAGTCTATATTTCCAAAGCGACCTGGAAGAGACCATTTCCTTTATTTCATCGGTAAGGACGAATAGGTCTTCGTATTCTTCCTGTGAAATTGCTGACAGATCTATTGCCATGATTATACCTCTATCTCTTTCTTTGCTTTCTGCTGAAGGGCTCTACAACCTCAGTCCCCCGCATATAGATCCTTTTGGTGGTTTCTGCCGAAGTGTGCCCTAGCAATTGCTGTGCATGGATTAGATTGGAGTCAGAGGCGCCTTTTGCCCGTAGGTCGTGTTCTGTGAATCGTTTGGTGCAGGGAGAGACCTCTGGCTTGCTTGAAGATTATAAGAGGACCATCCCGGCAGACTTCCGGGTCGCCGCCAGCACGTCGGATGCCTATGAGGCAAATACTCTGTATCCGCTTGTGCCGGTGGAGGCGTTTTCCATCAGCGATGGAAAATTGACCCTCAGAGAGAAGCCGGTTGTAGAAGGGGATGTGTTGTTCAACAGCAGCGGCATGCATTTTCGGGACATCAACGGTGACGGTTTCGACGATCTGGTCACTATTACTGGCATGAAGGTTCAGGGAGGAGCTTATCTGAACAACGGCGAGGGCGTGCTGCAAAGGATCGATACCACCGCGATTTTGCCAGAGCTACCCCGAACGTCGGTCGGCAATAACGCGCATGTGTTCTGGCCACTGCGAAACAACGGCACTCTGGACGTGATCTACATGGAAGTTGGCGCCAGCGCCAGACCGGACTACTGGGCACTCCCGGAGGACGGGATTTTCAGGGCAGGAGACGTGGGGATCATTCGTTCCAACTACGATGTTTCCGCGCTGCCGCTGACGACGGTTGAGTCAGCGGTGAATGCCTTCAGAGAATGTGCGCAGGCACCCACATGGTCCTGGGTGTGTGCCTACTGAACGGTGCTGCATGCGGCAAGGGTTCTCAGTCTTTGACACGGGCTCGGGATTGGTCAACCATGACTGAAGCCGTGTGCGTGACCTCTGAGCCAGGCGCGGACACGCCTTTCCTGCTCACTTGTCCAAGGTGGATTATGAAAGCCAGGCTTAGCTTCAGGCTGCCCTCGGCAGCATTGAATCCGGCAGTCATTTTAGACCGGCCGAATCCAGATATCTTTCCGCTGTGGATTGTCTGCGCCTGTCGGCGGGGACAGGGGCTGCTCTGATGCCAGAAATCCCGGTAACGCAATCAAAATGGCAGGTAGATGATGCGGCACCTGAACACACGCCAAAGATTCTCGAACTATTCAAGGCGGTTTTCGGGCAGGAGATGTCAGAGGCTCACTGGCATTGGAAATACGGCGAGGGCAGGGGTGCCGGTATCGTTGTCCACGAGGGCGATGAGCTTGTGTCTTACTTCGGCGG
>RFVC01000174.1 GCA_009922595.1 Gammaproteobacteria bacterium
CATTTTTCAAAAAGCATATTGCCCCTTGGGCAGGGTTGTTTTTTGCGGATTTAGAAGCCGCAAAATCAGCGGTATTTTATGCGCCGGTGGGGACCATCGGCCGCATATTCATGGATATTGAAAGCCAAGCTTTCGATATGGGTGAGTCGAGGTAGCGTGACGCCCTTGGCTTAAACAGGCTGTCGGTTCAATTTGGGCTTACAGTCATCTTTTGGAGGAAATGAAAATGGAAACCAAAAAGCAGGGAGTAAAACAGGACGGACGTCGTGACTTTCTCAAGTTATCCGCGCTTGGTGCGGTGGCTGGGGCTGTTGGTACGGCATCTGTGGCTGAGGCTTCCGAAATCAAGACTGTTTCATCTGGTGATTACCAAGAAACAGACCACGTCAAATCATTTTATGCGTCAGCGCGCTTCTAGGCGGCTGGTGTTAATTTGATACGTTTAACTCTTCTAAGGAGGAAATCATGCTAAGAAAGAAAGCGTCCGGGGTAGCGAGAGGCCCCCAGTCAGCATCTTTCATTGGCCAGATTGCTGAAAAAGCAGTGGATCGCCGCGCTTTCCTGAGAAATTCAGGTTTGGCTATCGGTGGTATTGCTGCAGCAACCGCGATTACAGGGGCAAATGTGAAACCTGTAGAAGCGGCCACAGTATCTGGTGCTGCTGAAATCAAGAAGACGGTTTGTACCCATTGCTCTGTTGGCTGTACTGTCATGGCAGAAGTCAATAATGGCGTATGGACAGGCCAAGAACCCGGATGGGATAGCCCCATCAACCTTGGTGCGCATTGCGCCAAAGGCGCTTCCGTTCGTGAAACCGCTAGCGGTGAACGGCGCCTGAAATACCCCATGAAACTGGTCGGTGGCAAATGGACCCGCATGAGCTGGGACGATGCCATTAACGAGATCGGCGACAAGATGATGGACATTCGTGAATCATCTGGTCCAGATTCGGTTTACTGGCTCGGTTCCGCTAAGCATAACAACGAACAGGCTTATCTGTTCCGCAAGTTGTATGCCTATTGGGGATCGAATAATGGTGACCACCAGGCTCGTATTTGTCACTCCACCACGGTGGCCGGTGTGGCGAACACTTGGGGCTATGGTGCGATGACCAACTCTTATAATGATATCCACAATTCCCGTGCGATTTTCATTATTGGGGGCAACCCTGCGGAAGCGCACCCTGTGTCGCTGTTGCATGTGTTGAAAGCCAAAGAACAAAACAACGCGCCTTTGATCGTTTGTGATCCGCGCTTTACCCGTACGGCGGCGCATGCGGATGAATATGTCCGTTTCCGTCCAGGGTCAGACGTGGCGTTGATCTGGGGCATTATGTGGCACATCTTTGAAAACGGCTGGGAAGATAAAGAATTTATCCGCCAGCGTGTTTACGGCATGGATGATGTTCTTGAGGAAGTCCGCAAATGGACACCTGAAGAAACTGAACGCGTTACTGGCGTTCCTGGCTCACAGTTGCGTCGCGTGGCTCAAACCATGGCGAATAACCGCCCCGGCACCTTCATCTGGTGTATGGGTGGAACGCAGCACACCAACGGTAACAACAACACCCGCGCTTACTGTGCATTGCAGTTGGCTCTGGGCAACATGGGTACCGAAGGCGGTGGCGCCAACATCTTCCGTGGTCACGAC
>RFVC01000175.1 GCA_009922595.1 Gammaproteobacteria bacterium
GTACGTTGGTAGGTTGCGCCTCAGTGACCAGCCCAAATGCGCCGTCCGCTGCCGGATTCGAGATCATTGATCCGATTCCTGCTGCCGGCCCTGAGCTGCCGACGGGTTCGATATTTGATAATGGTGCCAACTTATATCCAGCCGGCAGGGCTTACTCAACCGGGATGTTTGATATTGGTGACATTATTACTGTGGTGCTAGATGAATCTGCACAAGCATCAAGAGTAACAGGCCTGACGACAGAGAGGGTATCCAACGGTGTTCTTACGCCGGGAATATTCCCTGCCGGAACCGAGGCAAATGATCTAGCTAATATTGAAAACTTGGGCTCAACTATCGGCTCAGACGGAAATGGAACGGCAGGTCAGTCGGCTTCCTTGAACGGCAGTATCTCTGCTGTGGTTCAGCAAGTTTTGAGCAATGGAAACTTAGTGATATTTGGCGAGAAGGAGATCGAGCTCAATGAGGGCAGCGAATATATTATGGTAAGGGGAATAGTGCGCCCCCAAGATATACAGCCAAATAACACTGTGCTCTCGAGGAGACTTGCCAATGCCCAATTTTCTTACAGTGGAGTTGGTGCTTTGGCAAATTCAACTAAAGTGCCTGTTGGTACCAGGCTGTTATATACGCTCTGGCCTTTCTAGAGAAACTTATGAACACACTAACCAAAAAGATTTTTAATTATTTTCTGGCATTTTGCTTCGTATTCCAGACATGCCCTATCTATGCAGACCGCATCAAAGATATAGCTGATGTGGCTGGCGTCAGAAGTAACCAATTAATTGGTTTTGGACTGGTAGGTGGTTTATCAGGTACGGGTGATGGAAGAGACCTAAGAGTAACAGGCCAGAGCCTAACTTCCTTGCTATCTGGTTTAGGAATTAGCGTCGACGGTCCTGTTTCAGAATTTGACTTTGGTGACAACTTAATAAGACTCGCCCAGCAGTTCGCACAGCAGCCCTTACAGACAGATAATCTGGCGGCTGTGCTAGTGACCGCGGAAGTCCCCGCCTTTGCCAAACCAGGCCAGCGCCTCGATGTGAATGTCTCTACAGTTGGTAGTGCTGAGAGCCTTCGCGGGGGCAATCTGGTTCTTACCGAGTTAAGGGGTATAGATGGCCAGGTTTATGCTCTTGCCCAGGGCCCCCTGACAGTAACAGGGATCTCCGTAGACGCCGCGGGTAACAGTGTTGAAATTGGTGTGCCAACATCAGGAAGAATACCCAATGGTGCAATTCTTGAGAGGCTGATTCCTTCATCATTTGAGACGGCTGACAATATTATCTTGAACGTTAGGGACGCAGACTTTAGCACAGCTAACGCAATCGCTAGCGGAATTAATGAACTTTACGGAGCAGGTACAGCAAACGCTATAGATGCCGTCTCTGTGGTTGTTAGAAGTCCTCAAGACATGACCCAGAAGGTTTCATTCCTAAGTGACATTGAGAATTTGGATGTTGAGCCAGGCGACCCTGTGGCTCGAGTGGTTATCAATTCTCGAACTGGTACCGCAGTCATAAATCGCTCCGTAAGGGTAGGTGCTGCCGCCGTTTCCCATGGAACTCTTATGGTCAGAATAGACGCCGTGAACGAGGTGGTACAGCCCAATCCGTTAGGTCAGGGTCAAGCAGTACCTGTGCAAAATGC
>RFVC01000176.1 GCA_009922595.1 Gammaproteobacteria bacterium
GTTGGAACCATCATGCCCTGACCGTCATAGTAGTTAACACCTGCGAAGTTCAGGCCGAGCTGGGTGTCACGTGTCATGGTCCAGGTTGTGTTCCGTGACAGGATGTCAATTTCGCCTGAGCTCAGAGCGGTGAAACGCTGCTTTGCGGAAAGGGGTGAGTACTTAACTTTGCTGGCGTCACCGAAAACGGCGGCGGCAACGGCACGGCAAAGGTCTACATCAAGGCCAGTCCAGTTACCGGAATCATCAGCGTTAGAGAATCCAGGAAGACCCTGGCTAACACCACACTGTACGAAACCTTTCGCTTTTACCTGTGCGAGCGTGCTATCACCATGGCTACCAGCAATGGCGTTGGAGGCAAGCATAAGGCTGGCCACACCAACAATAGCTGTTGTCAGTTTTTTCATAATATCATCCCTAGTTTGTTTGTTCAGGGTATTTTACCCTAGTTTTTGGAGAATAATCAGAATCAACCTGTTTTGACAATAAATTTTTGACTATGAACGTTTGTTTGGAGTAATTCTTAAGAGGGATTTTCTTGGTTTAATCTTTAAAAATGCACCTGCACTGAAAATTGAGGGCAAGATGAAAAATAAAAATGTAAGTAGGGAAACTTATGCTGTTCACGCCGGCATGACACCAGAGAAAAACCACGGAATACCTAATATTCCGGTCTATCATACCTCCACCATAATGAAAGAAACCCTGGATGATTACCGCAATCGTCGGGGTACGTATGACTATGGCCGTATCGGCACCCCCACTTCCGAGGCAGTAGAGATGTCTGTTGCCGGACTTTATGGCAGTGACGATGCCATTGCCGTGCCTTCGGGATTGGCGGCCATCACCACTGGCGTGCCGACGGAGAGAGCCTCGGTAAGGGTGAACGGGCAGGCTCCCTCGCTGAGGCTTGGATTCACAGCAAGATCAGCCTGCCAGTAACAGGCGGCAAGTTGGGCATCGGTCAGCCGCTCAAGAAAAAGAACATCGCGTTGGAGGTCCAGTGACCTAACGAGCTCTGCAAGGCGAGGAGAATCCGCTACCGAGCAGGTGAGGGCGAGTTTCTGTTCAGCCTGATAGTCCCTGCGGAGCAGGTGGTAGGCCCTGATCAAAGTGCCGATATTTTTATGCGGCCGCAACTGACTCGCGTAAAAGAGAAAGGGTTCAGACGAGTTGGCACCAACCGGGGGTCGTGATCCGTCACAGTGGCTGCCATGGTTCAGCGCCTGCTCAAAAAGACGGCGTCTCGCTGCATCGGTCTCACCAGTATTCATACTCAGAACGCGATCCAGCCGATTGGTGCCGTGCGGCACGACCGTGACACGATCACTGGTGATTCCGAAGCGTTTGACCAGAACCTCATCCCGAATGTGGCGGCTGTAGGTGATGTAATGGTCCGCCTGCCCAATCACCCGTTCGATTTTGGCAACGGTCCGCTGAAAGTGTTCACCAAGCTGGGCAAACGCCACTGGGCAGACGCTCACAACAAAGTCGGGGACACAGACCACCCGAGTTCCAGCGATGGCATTGAATTCAGGCCAGAAGGCAGTTGGCGCGTACCAACAGCGAATATCATCGCGTGCCCGAATCAATCTTTGGACACGGCGGATTTCAGCATCGTAGATGAGGGATGATGTC
>RFVC01000177.1 GCA_009922595.1 Gammaproteobacteria bacterium
TCAAGGAAAAAAATCTGCCGGTGCCGTCTTGGCTTTAGTGCCAATCAATCAAACCGATCGATTCGAAAGACAGGGAGTAAAGATATGGTTTCACCATTGATCAAAGCTGATTGGCTCATGGCAAACCTTGATAATGTGAAGGTTCTTGACGCCAGCTCACATTTGCCGGGTTCCGGGCGTGATGCAACTGCCGAATATGCTGCATCGAGGATACCAGGTGCTGGACGGTTTGATATTGGAAAGGTGGCGGATCCCGATAATCCGTTGCCGCATATGATCCCTTCATCCGATGACTTTGCCACCGCCGTTTCCAAAATGGGTATCAGTGATTCGGATCATGTGGTGATTTACGATGATTCGCCAATCATGCCTGCAACGCGCGTCTGGTGGATGTCGCACAGGTCATCGACAAGCCAACAATCGAAGCTCTGATCGCCGCTGACAGCCTCGGACAAATGGCTGATGCACGACCGCAGCCTCGTTTTGAAGGAAGTGTCGCTGAACCGCGGGCAGGACTTCGTGCCGGTCATATTCCCGGTGCCCGCAATGTGCCGCTTACCACATTGGTAAATGAAGACGGGACATTCAAATCTGTTGATGATATCCGTTCTGCCTTTGTCGCGGGTGGGGTTGACCCTGATCGTCCAATCATCACCAGCTGTGGATCCGGTGTGACGGCTTGTGGTCTTGCGCTTGGTCTTGCGTTGGCTGGTAATGAGCAAGTCTTTATGTATGACGGATCATGGACCGAATGGGGGGCAAGCGATGCCCCGATTGAGACCGGTCCAGCCTCCTGATCTGATGGATTGTGGCAATTGCAAGGGGGTGGCCTGATCAACAGCGAAAAAGCTGTAAACTCACTTGCCCGAGCAAAGCCTTTTTTCGGCGCGATAGTGCTGGTGTTGTTTTTCAATAACTGTTACCTTACTTAGACGGTGTTCTTGCTTTTTTTGCGGAACACTTTGTTTTTTTAACGCTAGGGAGAGCATTATGAAAAAACTTACAGTCGCCATGGCTGCTATTGCCGGTGTAGCACTTGCTTCATCAGTAAACGCCGCCACTCTCGACGACGTAAAAGCCAAAGGCTTCGTCCAGTGCGGCGTGAGCCAGGGCCTGCCGGGCTTCTCAAACGCTGATGACAGCGGAAATTGGACTGGTATCGACGTCGATCTTTGTCGTGCTGTTGCCGCTGCTGTTTTCGGTGACGCAAACTCAGTGAAATACACCCCACTCTCAGCCAAGCAGCGTTTTACCGCTCTGGCTTCAGGTGAGGTCGACATCCTGTCACGTAACACAACCTGGACAATGACTCGTGATACCCAGTTGGGTCTGAACTTTGCCGGCGTAAACTATTACGATGGTCAGGGCATGATGGTTCCAACCTCACTTGGTGTGACATCAGCTCTTGAGCTCGATGGTGCGAACATCTGCACAAACACCGGTACAACCACAGAGTTGAACATCACCGACTATTTCCGCGCTAACGGCATGTCATTCAACCTCGTTGCTTTTGAAAAGGCTGACGAAGTTGTTGCCGCTTATGATGCAGGTCGTTGTGACGTTTACACCACTGACCGTTCAGGTCTGGCTGCCCAGCGTGGCAAGCTGACTGCACCTGAC
>RFVC01000178.1 GCA_009922595.1 Gammaproteobacteria bacterium
TCCTGTTCTGACGATTGTAGGGCCGCTGGGACACTAGAAAAACTTCACCGATTTCGAAAAACGGTCGTCCTGGGAAGAGTTTATGGGCGATCCTTCAAGACAGGCTGCCCGGTTCTGTGCCGGCGGTTCGTGATGGCTGACGCACGGCCAACCAAAGGTGTGGTTTCCAAAACAGTGCAGAGAGCGGGAAGTGTGATGAACAGAATATGGCTCGGTGCTCTTCTGGTGGTGGCGTTGGTGGCGGGAGGCCAATCGGCCGACGGGGCCTACTGCGGGCTCGCCAATTACCAGCACGGTAACGCAAACCTGAAAACAGTCAGTTTCTCACGTGCCCGACGGGACTGTTCCCGATGCGAGCAGGCAGAACCAACGTGTGCCGCGGAGGCCTCGTGCGGAACTCGGCTGGTGAAGGACGTTGTCTACGAGCAGAAGCAATACACCTGCTACAAGACCGTCTGCGAAAAGGTGGTCGAGCAGAAGGAAGTTGACTGCGTTCGTTACGAAAAAGAACAGTGCTACCGTGAGGTCGAATACACGGTCTGCAAGCCGGTCTGGGAAACTCGCTCGCGAACGGTGAACTACACGGTCTGCAAGCCGGTGTATGAGACGCGGACGAAGGAGATTCCTTACACGGTCTGCAAGCCAGTCTACGAGACCCGCGAGCAGTGCTACACGGTGTGCAAGCCGGTGTACGAGACACGGACGAAGGAGATTCCTTACACGGTCTGCAAGCCAGTCTACGAGACCCGCGAGCAGTGCTACACGGTCTGCAAGCCGGTGTACGAGACACGGACCAAGGAGATTCCTTACACGGTTTGCAAGCCTGTCTACGAGACCCGCGAAAGGGAGATCTGCCGGACCGTCTGCAAGCCTGTCCACTTCACCAAAACGGTCAAGGTTTGCCGAGGGCACTGGGAAACCGAACGCTGTGAGATTCCCGGGCCGGTTGTCACGAAATGTGTACGGGAACCCGGCTGCTGGGAGAGTGACTGCTCTGGCCGCCGGTGCTATCGCCCTGGTCCAGTGAAAAAGATCCAGGTTCAATGCCCACCGCGGACGGTTTGCAAAAAAGTGTGGGTGCCCGAAATCTGTGAAAAAGAGGTCGCCTGCGTCCGCTACGAGCGGGAAACGATTGTCGACAAGCAGTGCTACAAGGTCTGCAAAATGGTTCGCGAGCAGCGGGTAAAGACCTGCTGCTACAAGGTCTGCAAGATGGTGCCTGAGCAGCGGGTGCGAACCTACAAGGTCTGCAAGATGGTGCCTGAACAGCGAGTGCGGACCTGCTGCTACAAGGTCTGCAAGATGGTGCCCGAGCAGCGGGTGCGGACCTATCAGGTTTGCAAGATGGTGCCCGAACGCCGAGTGAAGACCTGCTGCTACAAGGTCTGCAAGATGGTTCCTGAGCAGCGGGTACGGACCTATCAGGTCTGCAAGATGGTGCCTGAGCAACGAGTGCGGACCTGCTGCTACAAGGTCTGCAAGATGGTGCCCGAGCAGCGGGTGCGAACCTATCAGGTCTGCAAGATGGTGCCTGAGCAGCGAGTGCGGACCTGCTGCTACAAGGTCTGCAAGATGGTGCCCGAGCAGCGGGTGCGGACCTATCAGGTTTGCAA
>RFVC01000179.1 GCA_009922595.1 Gammaproteobacteria bacterium
TTTCAGATAATTCGGCTATGTCGATCTGCTGCTTGGTATCCAATAACCCATGATCTTTTTTCCATTGCAGTAATTTACGAACCGACTCGTTGATTCTATCTATTTCGATGGTTCCTTCTGCCAAGGCTTGCTCTACTTCATTAATAGCTGTGGTAACATCTGGGCTCATGAGCATTAAGTCGGCGCCTGCTCGTAAGGCCTCAATAACGGCTTTACCGGGCGAATAATGATTGGTGATGCCTTTCATTCCTAGCCCATCAGTCACAATCATGTCTTTAAAACCTAAGCTATCGCGCAAAATATCCGTAAGTATATTTTTATCTAGAGTTCCTGGAATCCCATCGATGTTTGATACATTTGGAAATGAAATGTGAGCACTCATGATGCTTCTAACCCCACCGTTTACAGCCGATATAAAGGGCACCAATTCCACCGAATCTAGCCGATCATAGGAGTGTTGTACCACCGGTAAATCCAAATGAGAATCCGTTTCTGTATCGCCATGACCTGGAAAATGTTTGGCAGTTGCTACCAAACCTACGCTTTGAATACCTTGTATAAAAGCCAAGCCAAAGTCTGCCACCTTTACTTCGCCACGAGGGGTCACCAGCAGATTTTCAGGTTTGATATCACGATGGACGACACCAGCTGCCACCGCCCGGTCGAGCGCTGAGCCCACCTGTGTCAATACACTCAGTACCCCTGCCGGCCCGAGCGGACCACGTTCCTTCAGCCAGACCCGAAGCGTAGGCCCCGCCACAAATTCTTCCGCCAGGAAGTGCACCCCGTCAAAGCAGCCAACCTCGTGGATCTGCACGATGTTTCCATGCACCAGCGCCGCTGCCGCCCGAGCCTCTTGGGCAAAGCGATCAAGGGCCTCAGGATGGGCCAGTGTCGCCGACCGCAGCACCTTAATTGCCACCCAACGCTGAAGCGACGTCTGCTCCGCCACATAAACATCTGCCATGCCACCACTTCCCAGCCGGCGAAGCAGCCGATATCCTCCCAGGGTACGACCTGACAGGTCGTGATCGAGCGATGTGGTGGCCGACTGGTTCTGCATTGGCTTGTGGAAACGCCTGGATGGCCCGGGCAGGAAAAGAGATCCCCTAAGAGTATCCCGCGAAGGAGAACCGATGGCAAAGCCCTCAGCCCAGGAACTACAGCAAGCCGCCCAGGCAGTCGATGTTGATGGCCATAATTATGAGCTAACCCTCGAAACCTCGGCTGGCCCAATCAGGCTGACGCTTGACCCAACCAAGGCTCCGGGGCACGTCCGAAACATGGTGGCCCTGGCTGAAAACGGGTTCTACGACGGCGGCTGCTTTCACCGGGTGATCAAGGGCTTCATGATTCAAGGAGGCTGCCCTGAGGGCAGTGGGCGAGGTGGCCCTGGCTACCAGATTGCCGCCGAATTCAATGACACCCCTCATGAACCAGGGGTGCTTTCGATGGCCCGCACGAGTGACCCCGACTCTGCCGGCAGCCAGTTTTTCATCTGCCTGGAAAAGGTCCCCCACCTCGACGGCCAATACACCGCCTTCGGCCGCACCGCTGACGAGGAAAGCCTCGCCGTCGTACAGGCAATTGG
>RFVC01000180.1 GCA_009922595.1 Gammaproteobacteria bacterium
TCATCAGCAACGGTTAAGCGTAATTTTGAGTGTATTCGTGCAGTATGGAACTATTCCGCACGGGAATACGGATTGAACATCAATAATCCGTTCGCCAACATGAACTATGGCACAGGTGCCGAACCTGTTAAGCGGAAGCCTGTTCCGATAGAAAGCATCCGCCTTGTTCAGAATGAATGCATGAAAGCCGATGATGAAATCCGTTGGCTTATCGCTCTAATCAGCGATACCGGGATGCGTCTTGCTGAAGCGGCAGGGCTTCATAGAGACGATGTTCACCTTGACGGTGACATGCCTTACATAAGCCTTGTCGAGCATGACTGGCGGCCTCTGAAGACAAGGGGAAGCAAACGGGATATTCCTCTTGTCGGTGCGGCTCTATGGGCGGTTATGCGAGCATCTGAGGCAAGCCAGACGGGGTTTCTTTTTCCACGTTATTGCTCTGAGGCTGGCTGTAAGGCGGACTATGCCAGCAACACGCTGAACAAGTGGATGAAGCCATTCGTACCAGAAGGGTGCGTCATCCATTCGTTCCGTCACAGTCTCAGGGATAGGCTTCGTGCTGTTGAGTGTCCATCGGACATCATTGACCAGATTGGTGGATGGGCAACCACATCAGTCGGTCAAGGTTATGGCGAAGGCTATCCGCTCAAGAACCTTTACCAATGGATGCAGAACATCAAAATCTAGTTCAATTTAGAAATTGGATTGCCTGCCCGGGCATTGCTGAAACGCCAGCCCCCAAGCATTTTGCAATCTGTCCATCGGAATAGGTGCAGAAGTCATCAGGCGAATGTTCATGTCGGTTGAAACCATGTACCACGATGAGCCAATAAACTCCTGATACATGCGAAAGGCGGTCATGTTCAGCTCTCGATTATCAATCGTCTGATTGCCATCTGAAAGAACGCATTCCTCAATCTCGACCCAGTGCGAATACTGCAGGCCCTCCGGGTATCCTGTCGTGGCAAAGTTATAGACCTGCTCCATAAGGGTCTTTTGCCGGGATTGATAGTTCGACCAGTATTGCTCCCATTCAGCCCGTTCGGCCTCTGCCTTTTGTTGCCGCTCTTGTTCAGCCGCTTCTTCGGCGAGACGAACACGCTCCATCTCTTCAAGGCGGGCAACCATGATGGTTTCACCCTTGTCAAAGATTTTTTCCAAAACAGGATGCGCTTCTTTCCATATCAGCATCAGGGTGAAGGTTGACGTATTCCAGTCGTTTAGCCTGCCACTGTTGTAATTGAAATCAATGCAACTCTGCGAGCCAATGGGTATCTTGCGTTCAATCAGGTTGCCATTGTCATCGACGTCTTGTTCAATTCGGTATTGCTGCTCGTGACACTGGATACCACCATAGCGAAGATTATTAAGAAAATGCCGGGTTAATTTATCGTAAAAGCCCGGGCTGGTTTGCTCTTTGTGGGAAAGGCATGAAGCAAGGTTGGCGTTGGCCGCATTATGGATATTTTCCATGAGGCCAAACCGTTGCAACTGAACCCCTTTCTTTTCAAACATCCGGTTTATCCACAGACTGGCCGCCTCAATCCCCTCCCAGTCGAAATCTGAGTTCATCGTGTCAAGCGCACGA
>RFVC01000019.1 GCA_009922595.1 Gammaproteobacteria bacterium
GACTATGTTCGCCTGTCGGTAACCGATCGCTGTGACTTCCGCTGCGTTTACTGCATGTCTGAAGACATGACCTTTCTGCCCCGGCAGCAGGTGCTGAGCTTGGAAGAAATTTTCCAGGTAGCTAAGGTATTTACAGAACTTGGCGTTAACAAGATTCGCCTGACTGGCGGAGAGCCCCTGGTAAGGAAAAATGTGATGAGCCTGATCGAGAAAATCGGTCAGCTGCCTGGTCTCAAGGAACTGCTTTTGACGACTAACGGCTCCCAGCTGGAGAAACTGGCTGTGCCTTTAAAAGAGGCAGGGGTAAGCAGAATCAATATCAGCCTCGACAGCCTCGATGCGGAGCGTTTTCACCAGATGACGCGTACCGGCAATCTGGAAAAGGTTAAACGTGGCCTGGTTGCAGCGGTGGATGCAGGGTTTAAAGCCATCCGGCTTAATTCAGTGATACTCAGGGGGCGCAATGACCATGAGATCGTTGACCTGCTTGAATATGCCATGAGTCTAGGAATCAATATTGCCTACATCGAGGAAATGCCGCTTGGTGACGTTTCAGATCATGAGCGGCTGGACACAATGGTCAGCAACGAGGAAGTCAGGGATATCATCAGTGAAAAATACTCCCTTGAGGCTATTCCCATGACCACGGCCGGTCCTTCCCGATATTACAGTGTCAGCGGGCATGACACGCGAATCGGCTTTATTTCGCCTGTCAGTCATAACTTTTGCGATACCTGTAACCGGGTCAGAGTTACAGTGGAAGGCAGGTTGCTGCTTTGCCTTGGTAATGAGCATTCCATGGATCTGAGAAAAGTGATCAGGACCAATCCGGGCAATGACGAAATTCTTAGGCAACATATCGTTGAAGCCATGGACCTTAAGCCGGTGAGGCATTATTTTTACGACAAGGACGAACCGCAGCTAGTACGCTTCATGAATATGACAGGCGGCTAACCAGCAATTCTTCCTCTCTCGGTCACACTTTTTCGTGAAGTTTTACCCCAGCTATCTTGATTTTATCCATTAAACTAAACCGTCCAGAAACAGCGGCTATTCGCTGGCTAAAGGAGCAGTGTCGTGTCAGGTAACAAACCCCTGCAAGAATTTGTCCCACTGCAAATCGCAGTGGTCACAGTCTCAGATACCCGGACCGAGGAAAATGACACCTCGGGTCAGTACCTTATTGATTCGTTGAAAGGTGAAGGGCATATCCTGAACCAGAAGCATATCTGCAAGGATGATGTTGACGATCTCAAGTCACTGGTGAAATCCCTTATTGAGGACGATGATATTCATGCGGTGCTGACAACGGGTGGAACCGGTTTTACCAAGCGCGACAACACGGTTGTTGCCCTGACCCCGTTACTGGAGAGCAAAATTGATGGTTTCGGTGAATTGTTCCGGCAGTTGTCCTATACCGAAATAGGGTCTTCGACTATACAGTCCAGGGCTTTTGCAGGTCTCAGCAATAATACTGTTGTATTTTGCATGCCGGGCTCGACCGGCGCCTGTAAAACTGCCTGGGAAGGCATCATCAGGGATCAACTGGACTCACGCCACCGGCCATGCAACTTTGTAGACAGGATTACGGCTCGTTAGGGAGATAAAATGTGTTAAAAAGTCGCGGCCTGTTAGCAAGGTAAAGGGGGGAAACCTGGGTTCAGGCCGCAACTGTCGGGGGATTTTAAATGATTGACTTGATTTGCCTGAGGGAGGCGGGAACCTAGCCAAACATCTCTGCTGTTGTACTGCTGTGAGGAATTACACAGAGGCGATAATGATCAGCACTGGTATTGCCAATACAGCAAGTATACTCAGTGTGCCCACTGCAACTTCTTCTACAGCATCAGCATTCTTGAATTTAACTGTCATCAGGTGTCTCCTTGTTAGAAAGTTTAGATGGTTTTGGGCGTCTCTTTTGGAAACGCATCGCTATGGTAACATAGTGTTACTAAAAAAGTAACAAAATATTTGAATTGCCCGATAATATTTAAGTTTTGTTACTTCTACAATGTCATTTTTTAACTGCTTTACTCCAATATAGCGCCATTTAACCTGCTTTAAAGGGTATTTTTATAAGAAGTAAACATTTGGTAACATTTACGGTAACAAATATGTGCCGGATCACCGAAATCACCTAATTCTGACTCTCAACAGGTAATTCCTTTTCATGGACAGTGCAACAGCAACAAGCCTGGCTGGCAGGGCCATTGCGATACCTGAAACCAGGCAGCTCGATGTTCTGGCCAGGCTGCTGGAGCGACGGGGTGCGACCGTCCTGAAAGTCCCACTAGTCGCCATTTATGACGCCCCAAACTGGGAGCCGGTTTTACAGTGGATACAGCGTTTTATCAGCAGTACCCCAACCTATTTTGTCATTCTTACCGGTGAAGGGCTCAGTAGATTACTGGCTCTCGCGGATAAAAACGCACTCAAGGATGACTTCATCCAGGCGCTATCCAGGGCAAGGACTCTCTGCAGGGGCCCGAAACCCGAGAGAGTGCTGCGCAGCCTCGGTCTGAGGGCCGACATCAAGGCCCTGGCACCAACAACTGATGGCGTGATTGAAACCCTGAAGAACCTGCCGCTTGAGGGATTAAAGGTTGGCGTGCAGTTATATGGACAGGATCCGAACCTTAAATTAATGAATTACCTTGCCTCAAGGCGAGCAGATGTTGATCAGGTAGCCCCGTATATTTATGCCGATGAATCTGAAGCTGACCAGGTGGTTGATCTCATACACTCGCTGAACCGGGGGGAGATTGATGTCATCACGTTTACCTCCCAGCCCCAATACCATCGTCTGGTGCAGGTGGCCAGAAAGCATGAGCTGGAGGCGGAATTAAGCACCGGGCTGCAAAAGGCCTGTGTGGCTGCAGTGGGGCCGGTGGTAAAAAACCAGCTGGAGGCGGACGGGCATACCGTGGCAATCATGCCGGGAAAAGCATTTTTCATGAAACCCCTTGTGACTGAAATCATGCGCTACTTAAGGCAGGACTAATATTCCGCTGCTTATATCGCCCTGGAATTCAGTATAATCATGCTCCAGAAATATAACCCTGGTTAACATAGTTACTGATCAAGGAACCCCATGACTATATTGAAAAACCTGATTCTCTCCTGGGCCCACAAATGCCTGGTACTGACCTGCATGCTGCCACTGAGTTCCACTTTGGCCCAAGTGGTACCAGACAAAGACCCCAATGAGCTTTATGCACTGGTTGATACGAACAGGGGAGTAATGGAATTTCTCCTGTACCGTCAGGTAGCGCCAGTGACCGTTACAAATTTCGTCAACCTGGCGACACGTGGCTACTACGATGGCTTGACCTTCCATCGTGTAATTGAGGATTTCATGGCACAGGGCGGCGACCCAATGGGAAACGGTGCAGGTGGTCCGGGATATTCATTCGAAGATGAAATTCGTCTGCGTCACAACCAGATGGGTATCCTGTCCATGGCGAATGCGGGACCAGATACAAATGGCAGTCAATTCTTTATTACCCACCAGGCCACGCCACATCTCAACGGGCTGCATTCCGTCTTTGGACTGATTCACTCAGGCAAAGAAATCATCAGGCAGATTCGTGTCGGCGATACAATCAACTCAATAACAATAGAAGGGAATGCCAAGGCTTTCCTGGAAAGAAAAGCCGACAGGGTCTACTCCTGGAATCAAAGCCTGGACCTACTGTTTCCTGACCTCAAAACACCACTGACCGAATAGCGATCGGGCAATAATTATTCCGCAGCAGGATCCTGCATTTCTGCCGATTCTTTCTGCTCACGCTTCTCCTGCTCCTCGATGTAAGGCCACAGGTAGAACATCTGGGCAATGGAAAATATCAGCAGGATGGCCATACTGCCAAATACCTTGAAGTCCACCCAGTAGTCATGGAAAGTGAATGCCACGAAAAGGTTGGCGCAACCCAGGAGGGCAAAAGCGCCGGCCCAGGCAAAATTGAGTTTTTTCCATTGTGCTGCCGGCAGTTCCACGACATGACCGAGCATCAGCTGTGTCATGTTTTCCTTGTGGACATACTGGCTGACAATAAAGACAACGGCAAAAATCCAGTTAACAACGGGAGCCTTCCACTTGAGGATGGCCTCTTCACGAAATATCAAGGTAAAGGTGCAGAAAATCACGACCGCGGACAGTAAAAAGACATGGGTGCGGCTGAGCTTTTTATTCACCAGGAAAATGCTTCCATAAACCAGTATGGATGTCGTAACGAGTACCTCGGTCGCACTGAATATACCGCCGAGTGTGTATTCGTAACCGGCAATGTTGACAATCCTTTCCTCCATCTTGTAGACAATAAGAAAGGCGACCAGGGGAATGTAATCAATGAGTTGTTTCATATAGAGGGGAAGTATAGTTGGATGGGTAATTGCTCCAGTTTCTAATTATAGCCTGAATCAAAAGATTTCGTTGTCTCCAGTCTCTCCGTGGTAGGCTAGCCTGTCTTTTTTCGCGCAGAGATTATTCAATTGACCCGAATTCTGGAAATTCATGCCGAGAACCCCCAGCTGAGGCTTGTCAGGCAGGCAGTTGACGTATTGCGCCAAGGCGGCGTAATTATCTATCCGACCGACTCCGCCTATGCGCTTGGCTGCCACTTACAGGACAAGGCGGCGCTGCAGCGCATCACCAGGATTCGCCAGCTTGATAAAAATCACAACTTTACCCTCATGTGCCGCGACCTGTCTGAGCTGGCCACGTATGCCCGTGTTAGCAACACAGACTACAGGCTGCTGAAAGCATTTACCCCGGACGCCTATACCTTCATTCTCAGGGCAACATCAGAAGTGCCCAGGCTTATGCTGCATCCAAAGCGAAAAACTATAGGGATCCGTGTTCCGGATCACCCCGTCGTAACTTCGCTGCTTGGAGAACTCAATGAACCGATTCTCAGTAGCACCCTCATCATGCCGGGCGAGACAGATCCAGTGGGGGATATTGAGCATGTCCGTGATAGCCTCGCGAATAAAGTTGACCTGATTATTGATTCCGGCTTTTGTGGTTTTGAAGCCACAACAGTGGTCAGCCTGGAAGATGAGGCTCCCGAGGTCCTCAGAATAGGGAAGGCCGATCCGGCCCCCTTCGAATAACCAGAAGAAAGCTATATTCCGGGCAGTAATCTGTAGCTGGATACCCGGATTTGAAGGTATAATTTAATTGTACTAACCTGAGCTATGGAGTAATCATTGAGCTCTGTGAATTCGCAGCAGAGAGTGCTGTCAGGCATGCGGCCAACCGGTCGCCTGCACCTCGGACATCTCCACGGTGTCATCAAAAATTGGACCCAACTGCAGCACGAATACGAGTGCTTTTTCTTTGTCGCCGACTGGCACGCCCTGACCACGCATTACGACGATCCCTTGATCATTGAAGACAATATCTGGGACATGGTGATCGACTGGCTAGCCGTCGGTGTCAACCCGAGTACGGCGACCATGTTTGTCCAGTCCAAGGTCCCGGAACATGCCGAACTCCATTTATTGCTCTCCATGATGACGCCCCTGGGCTGGCTTGAACGAGTGCCAAGCTACAAGGATATGCAGGAAAATCTGAAGGACAAGGATCTCAGCACCTATGGCTTCCTTGGCTACCCCTTGCTGCAGAGCGCCGATATCCTGATTTACCGGGCTGGCCATGTGCCCGTTGGTGCGGACCAGGTGGCACATGTCGAACTGACCCGTGAAGTGGCGAGACGTTTTAACCACCTATACGGGCGCGAACCTGATTTCGAGGAAAATGCCCTGGCAGCTATCAAGAAAATGGGAAAAAAGGCGGCAAGTCTTTATAAAAACCTGCGCAAGGCCTACCTGGAAACAGGGGACGCTGAAGCCCTTGCAAGAGCCCAGGCGCTGCTGCAGGAGCAGCAGAATATTTCCATAGGCGACAGGGAGCGCCTGTTCGGCTATCTTGAAGGCAGTGGCAAAATGATCCTTGCCGAGCCCCAGTCACTACTCACAAAGGCGGCCAAGATGCCTGGACTTGACGGGCGCAAGATGTCCAAGTCCTATGAAAATATTATCTCCCTGCGTGATGAAAACGATGACATAGCGCAAAAGATCAAGACCATGCCTACTGACCCGTCACGCGTCAGGCTTTCCGACCCAGGCGATCCGGACAAGTGTCCGGTCTGGGAGTTTCACCAGGTTTATTCTGATGAAAAAACCTGCAACTGGGTCCAGGAAGGTTGCAGAAGTGCAGGCATTGGCTGTATCGATTGCAAGAAGCCTGTAGCAGACGCCATCATTAACGAGATAAAACCGATTCGTGAAAAAGCAAACCAGCTTGAAGATAATATGCTGATGGTCAAATCTGTGATTTCCGAAGGTTCTGAGAAAGCCAGGGAAGTCGCAAGAGAAACCATGTCAGATGTCCGCCAGGCTATGGGGCTGAATTACCGATGACAGAAAGCGACAACGAACAGACTGAAAGTCAGGACGAACAGCACCCGGCAGATCCTGTTGCTGAGCAGGCGGTAGAAGATAACCTGGAGGATGTCCAGGACCGTGTCAGCCTGCTGGTGGTCGCCAGGCAGCAAAAAGCCGAGCAGGAAGAAATGCCATTTGCCTACGTAGCCGGTGAGGCCGTCACAGACCTGCCCAAAGATCTTTATATCCCGCCCGATGCTCTGGAAGTCTTCCTGGAGGCATTCGAAGGTCCGCTTGACCTGCTGCTGTACCTTATCAAGCGCCAGAATATCGACATTCTGGACATCAACGTTTCTGAAATCACCGACCAGTACATTGCCTACGTTGAGTTAATGGAAGCGGCCCAGTTTGAATTGGCGGCAGAATACCTGGTCATGGCGGCAATGCTGGCTGAAATCAAATCCCGCATCCTGTTACCGCGGACTTCAGAGGAAGACGAGGAAGAGGAAGATCCAAGAGCAGAACTGATCAGAAGGCTTCAGGAGTACGAGCGTTTCCGCGAGGCGGCAGAACAGTTGGACGAATACCCGCGTCTGGAAAGGGATATCCACCTGGCCAGTGCCGAGGCACCGAAGCTGGAAAGAGAAATACCTGAGCCCGAAGTAGACCTGAAGGAAATTCTCCAGGCCTTTGCTACTGTATTGCGACGTTCTGACCTTTTTGAGCATCATCATATTCAGCGGGACAGCTTGTCGACCCGTGAAAAAATGTCACAGATTCTGCTGACCATTTCAGATAACCAGTTTACGCCGATGCTCTCGCTCCTAAGAAAGGATGAGGGGCGCATGGGCGTCGTGGTCACGTTCCTGGCCATCATGGAACTGATCAAGGAGGCCCTGGTGGAAATAGCCCAGAGCGAACCCTTTGGCCCCATTCATATCAAGGCGCGCACAACATGAGTGAAAATTCCCCCTCTAAGGATAACGGCGTTGAAACCAAGCAGATCATTGAGGGTTTGCTGATGGCAGCAGGCAAGCCGCTCCCGATGAGCAAGATTGCCGAGGTTTTTTCTGAAAAGGAAAGACCCGAACCGGATCAACTAAAGGCCGCCCTGAAAGAAATTGAAGAAGACTGTGAGGCCAGGGGGTTTGAGTTAAAAAAAGTCGCGTCCGGCTATCGCTTCCAGGTGAAGCAGCAGTACAGCGAATGGGTTGGCAAGCTTTGGGAAGAAAAACCTCAGCGCTACTCACGCGCATTGCTGGAGACTATTTCCATCATTGCCTATCGCCAGCCGGTTACTCGCGGCGAAATAGAAAAAATTCGTGGCGTTGCCGTCAGCACCAATATCATCAGGACGCTGATGGAAAGAGACTGGGTGAGAATAGCGGGTCATCGTGACGTGCCGGGCAGGCCTGCCATGTATGCCACCACGAAGCAGTTCCTGGATTACTTCAACCTGAAAAGCTTGGATGAACTGCCGCCGCTGGCTGAGATTAGGGATATGGAAGAGCTTGATCCCGAGCTGTCACTGGAAGATGAAGCGCCTGAAAGCCGCATCATCGAATTTCCAACCGGCGAGCAAATTGAAGGCGATTATGAAGTGGCCGATGAAGAAGAGGAGCTTGCTGCTGCCATTGGTACACGGCCTATTGAAGAAATCCTGGGGGTTCAAGAGGAAAAGCCTGAGGAGGAATGGGATGAAGAAGAGGACGATGATGGCGTCGTAGTCAAAGTCGAAGCTGCTGATACTGAGAGCCAGTCCGAAGTCGCTGCATCTTCAGATAGTGAGCCAGCAGAAGCGCTGCACGCGAAAGAGGAAAGCGAAACTTCTATAGAAGAGGCTTCTGAAGAATCCCTGCCCGAAGATTCGGATGACGGGGAATCTGAACAGACCCACTAGTTTATTTCCCAAGAACATTTCGTGAGAAATCAGTGTGGATGAAAAACTTCAAAAAGTGCTGGCCAGGGCCGGTTACGGCTCACGCCGTGAAATGGAAACCTGGATCAAGGCCGGCCGCATCAAGGTTAATGGCACGGTAGCGACTCTGGGTGACAGGGTTGGGCGTGACGACACCATTCATGTAGACGGCAAGAAACTGAGCGTCCAGGAGGCGAAGGAAGTCTCCCAGCGCGTCCTTCTCTACAACAAGCCTTTGGGTGAGATCTGTACCCGGGATGACCCCGAAAACCGAAAAACCGTATTCGACAAACTGCCTCCGCTGAAACATTCGAGATGGGTGGCTATTGGTCGTCTCGATATCAATACGAGCGGTCTGCTGCTTTTTACAACCGACGGCGAACTGGCGAATAAACTGATGCACCCCTCAACACAGGTCGAGCGGGAGTATGCCGTCCGGGTGCTGGGTGACGTTACTCCTGAGATGGTGCAGAGTATGCATGACGGGGTGATGCTGGAAGACGGCATAGCCCGGTTTACCGACATACAATACTTTGCCGGAGAGGGTGCGAACCACTGGTACCACGTTGTGCTTTTGGAGGGACGCAACAGGGAGGTAAGACGCCTTTGGGAGTCGCAGGGAGTCAAGGTCAGCCGACTCAAGCGTGTGCGTTTCGGCAGCGTGTTTATACCGAGTCATATCAAAGCCGGCAGGTTCTGTGAGCTAAGTCCCAAGGAAACCAAGGATCTTTATCGGCTGGCCGGACTGAAATACTTCCCGCCGCGAAAACCTGCATCAGGGTCAAGAAAGAAGCTCGGCAAAAGAAAAAGGCCATGACGGAGCTTGAAATTTCAATAGACAAATCACGTCTTGATACCGGTATGATTTACAAATTTCTCAGTGATTCATACTAGGCCAAAGACAGGCCTAGGGAAATCGTTGATACCAGAATAGAAAATTCACTCTTTTTTTGGGGCTTATCTGGATAGACAACAGATGGGTTTTGTCAGGGTGGTTTTAGAAAAGGCAGTGTTTGACTAGGCTGCCGATGTCTTTGTGTTTGACCCCTTCCAAGGCCACGGTATTGCCAAACAGCTCATGCGGGCGGTCATAGAACACCCTGATATCAGCGAGCTCAAACTTGTCATCCTGGCGACCAGGGATGCACACGGGCTTTGTCAGCCCTCTGGTTTTGAGTTAATGCCTGGGTCTGAGCCGGTAAAGACGCTGTTTGCTATCAATGTTGAACTTGATGAGCACGAGGAATTGCTTACCTAGTCCTGCGCAGAGAACTGCCTACCATTCTCCTTGAGACTGTCATCACCCATCAGGTACAGGTAAACCGGCATCAGATCATCAGGCTGGGGCAGGGTGGCCGGATCTTCTCCCGGGTAGGCTGCCTGCCTTAATGCCGTGGCGCAAGGGCCTGGATTGACCGTGTTAACCCTCACGCTAGATGTGTTTTCCAATTCAAGAAACAGCACCTGGGCGAGCGTTTCGATGCCATGCTTGGCGACCGTGTAGGCGCTGGAATAGGCAAAGGGTTTTCTCCCTGCCGTTGAAGAAGTAAATACAATCGAGCCATTTTCTGCTGCCTGCAGCAGTGGAAAGCAATATCGGGTTAATGCAAAACCGGCATTAAGGTTTATCTGAAGTACCTTCTTCCAGTGCTCCAGTGTCATGGTCTGGAAGGGCATCAGTGGGCCCATGTAACCGGCGTTGTTCAGCAACCCATCCAGTCGACCATATTCGCTGTCGATACCGGCAAACAGTGTCTCGTACTCATGGTCACCGACACTTTCCAGATCAACAGGTGTAATTGCGGCCTCGGGGCAGCCCGCCGACTCAATTTCATCGTAGACAGCTTCAAGTTTGCTGACTGTTTTGCCCAGGAGTATTACCGTTGCCCCGGCTTTGGCATAAGCAATAGCCGCAGCCTTCCCGATACCGGAGCCTGCACCGGTAACCAATATGACTTTATCCTCTAGCAGATTGGCTGGAGCCTCGTACATAAACAATAGCCTCTTCCGTCCGCGTTACTGTTTCAACAGGTGATTTAGAATTTCATCGGGGTGATTGATGACTATGTCAGCATTCCAGGTCTCAATAGGATGATCCACCGGTATATATCCCCAGCGCACCCCAATACTGACGGCGCCTGCGGCACTGGCGGCCTGCACGTCCTTCGGGTGGTCACCTACGTAAAGCACCTGACCAGGATCGCATGAGAGCTTGGAACAAGCGAGAAGTATGCCTTCCGGATCAGGCTTACTATTACTCACGTGGTCGGGACAAATCACCACCTGGCTTGTTTCCAGGGTGTTGAAACTTTCCAGAAGAGGATCTGTAAAACGACTTGGCTTGTTGGTGACTATGCCCCAGGCTGTGGCTGATTTATCAAGTGCTCTCAGAAGGTTGGCAATGCCAGGAAAAAGAACGCTTTCCGTTTGCGCAATGCGCATCTCGTAGCGGTCCAAGAGCTCGTTAAGGTATTCATCAAATTTGCTGTCACTTTCGTCTATCCCAAAGCCCAGCGAGACAAGCGCGCGTGCGCCATTGCTGACATTGCGGCGAACATCTAGCGCGCTGGCGGGAGCCAGGCCATGGCTGGCAAGCTGGTTGTTGAGTACCTGGGTGAAATCCCTTTCTGTGTCCAGCAGGGTACCGTCAAGGTCAAACAATACTGTTGTCGCCACGTGTAACACTTACTCAGGTTTTCTAAAATACATCAGGTAGTTTACATCCACATCGTCGCCGAGTTTGTATTTCTGGGTGAATGGGTTGTAGGTCATACCAGTGATTTTATCCAGTTCAAACCCAGCCTTGCGCGCCATGGAGCAGAGCTCGGAAGGTTTAATGAATTTAGCGTAATCATGGGTGCCTTTAGGTAAAAGCCGTAACAAATATTCTGCCCCTATGATGGCAAACAGGTAGGACTTTGGATTCCTGTTGATGGTGGAAGCAAATAAATGACCCCCAGGAGCAAGCATGTCATAGCATGCTTTGAGCACGGAGGAGGGGTCAGGGACATGCTCGAGCATTTCAAGGCAGGTAATAACGCTGAAATGCTCCTGATGGCTTTGGGCAAAGTCCTCAGCGTTGGCCCGCTGATAATCAATAGTCAGACCGCTCTCAAGCAGGTGGAGTTTGGCTACGGCAAGCGGGGCTTCCCCCATGTCTATGCCGGTAACGACTGCACCGCGGTGTGCCATGGCCTCTGACAGGATGCCGCCGCCACAGCCAACGTCGAGCACTGTCTGTTCGGCAAGATTGAGCTGGGCATCGATGAACTGCATACGCAGCGGGTTGATGTCGTGCAGGGGTTTGAATTCACTGTTGCGGTCCCACCAACGACTGGCAAGAGCTTCAAATTTGCTGATTTCGGAGTGGTCTATGTTGGCAGTAGTGCCTGATGATTCTCTAGACATAACGTGACGATTAAAAATTACGGGTTTGTTAAGAGGGTTATTGGATCTTGTTTGCCCAGCTGCGGGCCTTGGCAATAAGCTCAGCGGTGTCCAGTGAACACAGTTCACCATTTTCTACATTGAGTTTTCCGTCTACCCAGACATGGCTCACCTGTTGTGACTGGACGCTGTATACCAGCGTAGAGACCGGGTCATAGACAGGCTGGGTGTTCAGATGATTCAGGTCGACAGCAACGCAGTCTGCCAGTTTTCCTATTTCCAGTGTACCCAGAGATTCTTCCTGTCCCAGTGCCCTGGCGCCATTGACCGTTGCCATAGTGAGAACTTCCCAGGCTGAGGTTGCCTCGGCGTGACTGGCGCTGATTTTTCCCTGCAGGGCAGCCTGGCGCATTTCATTGATCATGTTCAACTCGTTATTGGAGGCCGCACCGTCAGTGCCGATACAAAGGTTGATTCCCGCGTCGACTATGTCCTGTGTACGGCAGCTACCGCTGGACAGATTAGCATTGGAGGAGGGGCAGTGTATGACCGTTACCCCGGCCTCTGCGAGAAGAGCGATCTCGGCGTCCTCAAGCTGCGTGGCATGCACGCATTGCAGAAGTTGGGATACCAGACCTAGCTCCTCGAGCCTTGCCAGTGGGCGTTTTCCTAATTTGCTGACCGAGTCCTCGACTTCCTGGATATTCTCGTGGACGTGGATATGGATTGGTATATCAAGTTCGTTGGCCAGGGTGGAGATATGCTGCAGGGGGGTATCAGACACCGTGTAGGGGGCGTGAGGGCCGAACGCGACCTGGACATGATTGTTGTTCTTGTAGCGGTCGCTTAACTCGGTTGCCTTGCGGATATAGTCGTCGGCATCCTGTGCGAATACAGTTGGAAAATCCAGTATCGGCGAGGCTAGCATTGTCCTGATGTTGGCATCAACCGCTAGCTTGGCAATTTCTTCCGGGAAAAAGTACATGTCCGTAAAGGCAGTGGTTCCGCCACGCAGCATTTCAGCAATCGCCAGTGCTGCACCGTCACGCACAAACTCTTCACTAACCCACTGGCTTTCAGCCGGCCAGATTTTTTCTTCGAGCCAGGGTTGCAGCGGAAGGTCATCAGCAAAACCCCTGAACAGGGTCATTGGGCTGTGGCCATGAGCATTGATCAAACCCGGAATCAGCAGGTGATTTTCTAGGTTGATTTCGCGGACTGATTTAAAGGTGTTTTTGAGGGATTCGCAGGGCTCTATTGCAACGATTTTATTACCCTGAATAGCGAGGCTGTGATCGCTTAAAACCAGACCTTTTTCTGTCATTGGAACGAGCCATTTTGGGTGCAGGATAAAGTCGGCTTCCCGGGACTCCTGGTGACTTCCAGACGATGACATAATTAGCTGATTTTCAATCAATTATTTACAGAAAACGCAGTATACAGATTATTCCCTGAAACAGGTAGTTTTGCTGTTAATGCGGGCCTTTTTTTGGTAGTATTCATGCCTGTTTTTAAAGCAAAAATTTCGGGTTTTCAGCATCAAAAAAGACACTGAAAAAGGCATCATGATTTGCACTGAAATTCGCTTCGAAAACAGAGAAAAACCGGGGCTGAGAAGCCGGTTGTTTTGGCCTGATTTCTCTTTTCGAATTGTGCTTTCAAATGGGCTTCTTAATATCCTTCAGGAAACAACCAGGATTCTCCGTTTCCCGCTTAAAGAAAAATTTATTTTCAGACAGCACACCGTTCAGCATTACTTAACCGACATTATCGATAACAGGGTGCAGCAATTCATGCTGCTAATAGGACAGTAGTACACCTTTGTAACGGACAGGACAGAAGTAAATATGGCCGATCAAAAAGATTCTATTCAGTCAGTTGCCATTGAAAGCGAAATGAAGCAGTCATACCTCGATTACGCCATGAGCGTAATCGTTGGTAGAGCCCTGCCTGATGTTCGCGATGGACTGAAGCCTGTTCACAGGCGCGTACTGTTCGCCATGAACGAGTTATCCAACGACTGGAACAAGCCCTATAAAAAATCTGCGCGCGTCGTCGGTGACGTGATCGGTAAATATCACCCCCACGGTGATTCAGCGGTTTATGAAACCATTGTCAGGATGGCGCAGGACTTTTCCATGCGCTACATGCTCGTGGACGGGCAGGGCAACTTCGGTTCAGTAGACGGTGATTCGGCGGCGGCCATGCGATACACGGAAATACGCATGGACAAGATTTCCCATGAGCTCCTGGCCGACCTGGACAAGGAGACAGTGGATTTCTCGGAAAACTACGACGGTACTGAACTCATTCCCGATGTTCTCCCAACGCGCGTGCCCAACCTGCTCGTCAATGGTTCCTCCGGTATTGCCGTTGGTATGGCAACCAACATTCCGCCGCATAATCTCAACGAAGTCATCAATGGCTGTTTTGCCCTGATGGATAACGCCGAGATTACCGTGGATGACCTCATGGAGCATATCCAGGGGCCAGATTTCCCTACTGCTGCACTAATCTCAGGCCGGGCCGGAATTGTTCAGGCGTATCGCACTGGACGCGGCAAGATCTATATTCGCGCCAGGGCCGACATTGAAGAAAACGAAAAGTCCGGCAAACAGAGCATCATCGTCACCGAAATTCCTTACCAGTTGAACAAGGCCAGGCTGATTGAGCGGATTGCGGAGCTGGTCAAGGAGAAAAAGCTCGAGGGTATTACGGAGCTGCGTGATGAATCAGACAAGGATGGCATGCGTATCGTCATCGAACTGCGCAAGGGGGAAGTGGCCGATGTGGTGCTGAATAACCTCTATGCCCAGACTTCCATGCAAATGGTATTCGGCATCAACATGGTGGCCCTTGTAGACGGCGAACCCAAAACCCTGAATCTCAAGGAAATGCTTGAGGCCTTCATTCGCCATCGCCGCGAAGTGGTTACACGTAGAACCATTTACCTGCTGCGCAAGGCCCGTGAGAGAGGGCACATCCTCGAAGGCTTGGCTGTTGCCCTGGCCAACATTGACGAAGTCATCGAGTTAATCAAGAGTTCTCCCAGCTCGGCAGAGGCCAAGGAGAAACTCCTGTCCAGAACATGGCACTCCTCGGGCGTTGAGGAAATGCTCGCTGAAGCGGGACCTAATGCCTGCCGCCCTGACAACCTGCCTGAAGAGCTTGGGCTTCAGTCCGAGGGTTACCGCCTGTCACCAGAGCAGGCCCAGGCCATTCTGGAATTGCGTCTGCACCGTCTAACCGGGCTTGAACATGAAAAGCTGATCAATGACTACAAAGAACTAATCAGGCAGATTGCTGAATTCATCGAAATTCTTTCCAACACGGATCGGCTGATGGAAGTCATCCGGGGAGAGCTTGAGGAAATCAGCAAGGAATACGGCGATGATCGCCGTACCGAGATAACTAGCTCCAGGCACGACCTGACAGTAGAAGACCTTATTACAGAAGAAGACCGTGTCGTTACCATTTCAAACGGTGGTTATGCCAAGAGCCAGCCGCTCACGGATTATGCGGCCCAGCGTCGCGGTGGGATGGGTAAGGCTGCAGCATCAGTCAAGGAGGAGGATTTTGTTGAACACCTCTTGGTTGCCAGCAGTCATGACACGCTGCTTTGTTTTACCTCTTCAGGAAAGGTGTTCTGGATTAAGGTCTTCCAGATGCCGCTGGCCAGCCGTACTTCAAGAGGCAAACCGATTGTGAACATTCTACCGCTCGAGGAAGGGGAGAGTATCACCAGCATGTTGCCTATCCGAGTGTACGAGGAAGGCAAATTTATCTTTATGGCCACCGCTAGTGGTACCGTTAAGAAGACCCCTCTGGAGAATTTCTCGCGTCAGCGCAGTTCCGGTCTGAAAGCCATCGAGTTAGAAGAAGGAGATGTGCTGGTAAAAACGGCCATCACAGACGGCTCACAGGACGTGATGCTCTACTCCAGTTCGGGCAAGGCGGTGCGCTTCAAGGAAAGTGATGTCAGACCTATGGGCAGGACCGCAAGAGGTGTGAGGGGCATCCGCCTAGAACCTGAGCACCACATGGTTGACATGATTATACCCGAGGAAGAAGGGCAGATTCTTGCTGTGAGTGAAAACGGCTATGGTAAACGTACGCTCGTCACGGAATTTCCTACCAAGGGACGTGGGGGTAAAGGCGTGATCGGCATTCAGGCAAGTGAACGCAATGGTCAGATCGTAGGCGCCGTTCAGGTCTTCACCGGTGATGAGATTATGCTGATCAGTGACAAGGGCACATTAGTGCGCACGCGCACCGATGAAGTATCCACCCAGGGCAGGGCCACGCAGGGAGTCCGGCTGATCAAGCTCAAGGAAGGTGAGTCACTGGTGGGTGTTGCCAGGATCGAAGAGCCGGCAGAACTCGAAGACTTTGAAGAAGGTGCAGAAGACGCCGGGAGCGAAGATGAATGATATTTCGCTTTCGGATCCCGTCGCCTACCTCGGCCCAGAAGGAACCTATTCTCACGCGGCATTGCTGAAATTTTTTGGCGGTGACCAGGCGACCATCCCTGTCGGTGAAATTCCGGCGGTCTTTAATGCAGTTGAATCCGGCCTGTGCAGTTATGGCCTCGTCCCTGTTGAAAACTCAAGCGAAGGTTCTGTCACCCAGACTCTAGATTGTTTTGGCAATTCTTCTCTGAGTATCTGTGGGGAGGTGATGCTGCGGATTGAGCATTGCCTCCTGGCCAGTGAAGCAGCTTCCAGCTCCGGGATAAAACGTATCGTGTCCCACCAGCAATCTCTTGGGCAGTGTCGCAACTGGCTGGAAGAACACTATCCCACCATGGATAAAATTTCGGTGTCCAGTAATGCGGAGGCTGCACGGATAGCTGCCAGTGAAGAGGGCGCTGCCGCAATTGCCGGCGAGACGGCTGCCTCCATTTACGGACTCTCCATTCTTGAGCGAAATATTGAAGACGTGCATGACAACATGACACGTTTTGTTTTGCTGGCAAAAGAGGCTACGCACGCTCAGGGTGGCCGGGATAAATCTTCACTAATCATTTCCACACGCAATGAACCGGGCGCACTATTCAATGCGCTTGAGCCATTCAAGACCCATGCAGTTAACCTTATCAAGCTCGAGTCTCGACCCTCGAGAAAAGAAGCCTGGTCCTATTCATTCTTTGTTGATATTGAGGGGCACTGCGAAGATGACAATATTCGGGCAGCGCTTGAAGAGTTATCCAGGCATGCCCTGGAATTCAGAGTGCTTGGGTCATATCAGGCAGCGGCCGAGTAAATCATGAGCGATGCGCTAAAGGATAAGAAAGTTGTCATTATCGGGCTGGGCCTTATCGGCGGCTCCATCGCCCGGGCGCTTTCTGCGCGCAATATTGGGGGAGAAATTGTCGGAGTAGGGCGCGAGCAGGATGTTCTCCAGCAAGCTCAGGAGGCCGGGGCGATCACCTCGTGGTCAACAGAGCTTTCACCTGCCTGTGAAGATGCCGATTTGGTAATCCTTACTGTCCCTTCACTAACCGTGCACACTGTTCTGGAGACAATAAAACCGACGCTGCCGGCACAGGCGGTTATAACCGATGCAGCCAGCGTAAAGAGTGCGATTGTCCAGGCAGCCAAAGCTGTATTTGGAGAAACACCGGCGCGGTTTATTCCAGGCCATCCTATTGCAGGGTCTGAACACAGTGGGTTTTCTGCTTCAACAGCAGACCTTTTCCAGGGCAAGAAAGTTATTCTCACCCCTCTAGAGAAATCTGACACAGAGGCGGTCGAACTTGTCACCTCTTTATGGGAAGCCCTGGGCGCTGAAGTGCTTACCATGACAGTTGAAAGGCATGATGAAGTGCTGGCAGCTACCAGTCACTTGCCGCATCTCCTGGCATTTTCTCTGGTGGATACGCTTTCCCAGCAAGGGGAAAGCGAAGAAATTTTTCGCTATGCGGCCGGCGGTTTTCGTGATTTCACCCGGATAGCGTCAAGTGATCCCCAGATGTGGCACGACATCTTCATGACGAATGGGCCAGCTACCGTAAAAATTCTCGACAGCTATATTGAGGACCTGCAGAGGCTCAGGAAAGCATTGCTCTCTGGAGACTCTGAGGAGCTGATGAAAACTTTCAAACGGGCCAACAAGTCGAGGGCGCGTTTCCTGGAATTTTTCGAAAAGGGCGGCAACAACTCTGCCTGAGCTGTAAACTCGACACTCATTCAATTCTTGTTAACCTGATTTTAAGCATATGACAGACCTGGTTTTTACAGTTCAGCCCGGTGGCCGCCTTGACGCTGCATTCAGAGTGCCAGGGGATAAATCTATATCCCATCGATCCATTATTCTTGGTTCTATAGCTGACGGCGTGACAACCGTGGAGGGATTCCTCGAGGGCGAAGACAGCCTGGCCACCTTGAAAGCTTTCAGGGCAATGGGCGTTGTCATTGATGATGTGACCAACGGGGCCACGATGATCAGGGGCGTGGGACTGAACGGTCTGCAGCAGCCAGAAACAGCTCTTGATCTCGGCAATTCCGGCACCGCCATGAGGCTTATGTGTGGGTTGCTTGCAGGACAGCAGTTTTCCAGCACGCTTATCGGTGATGAATCACTGTCCCAACGGCCCATGGGCAGGGTGGCGAATCCACTGCGGGAGATGGGGGCCAAAATTGAATTGAGGGAGGGCGAATTTGCACCTGTTGAAATTGCGCCAGCAACACTTTCACCGATTAATTACGACCTTCCCGTAGCGAGTGCGCAGATTAAATCCTGCCTGCTGCTGGCTTCACTATATACAGACCCTGGTAAAGGTCAGGCATCAATCACGGAGCCGGCGCCATGCCGGGACCACACCGAACGCATGCTGAGGGGCTTTGGTTATGACGTGCAGACACAAGGACCTAAGGCAAGTCTTGCCGGTGCCGGCAACCTGACAGCGTGTCATATCGATGTTCCTGCCGATATCAGTTCCGCTGCCTTTTTCATGGTTGGTGCTTCCATTGCGGAGGGCTCTGATATTCTGCTGCAGCATGTTGGCATTAATCCGACAAGGATTGGCGTCATCAATATCCTCAAGGCCATGGGGGCAAATATCAGTCTTGAAAATAACAGGGTAGTGGGCGGTGAACCTGTCGCCGATATCAGGGTTCAGTCTGCCCAGCTCAAGGGTATTGATATTCCCGTAAGCGAGGTACCACTAGCCATCGATGAATTTCCCGTTCTGTTCATTGCGGCAGCGTGTGCAGAAGGCGTGACTACGCTGAGCGGTGCTGAAGAATTGCGGGTCAAGGAAAGTGACCGTATTCAGGTAATGGCAGATGGCCTTGCCGTGCTGGGGGTGAAACATGAGGTCAAACCAGATGGTATTGTCATCGAAGGCGGCAATTACGGCGGCGGAGAAGTGACCAGTCATGGCGATCACAGGATCGCAATGGCTTTTGCCATGGCGGCCCTGAGGGCAAGCCAGCCCATCGTTATCCATGACTGCCATAACGTAGCCACGTCATTTCCGGGCTTTAGCGAGCTGGCCGTTCGCGTCGGCCTGAGCATGGCCGTCAATGAAGAGCATTCATGACAGCTAGTATTCCAGTCATTACCATCGATGGTCCAAGTGGAACGGGTAAGGGCACTATTGCCCAACTCTTGGCTGACACTTTGGGCTGGCACCTCCTCGACAGCGGTGCGCTTTACCGCATAGTGGCGGTTGGAGCTGCAGATAAATCATTAAAAACCAATAATATCAAGGAGATATGTGATTTTGCCGCGGCCATGAAAGTGGTCTTTTCGACCCGTTTTGAAGGCTCAATTCTGCTCAATGGTGAAGAAATATCGTTCCAGGTTCGGCTTGAGGAAACGGCTGAACTTGCTTCGCAGGTAGCGGCTATTCCGCAATTAAGGGAAGTCCTGCTGCAAAGGCAAAGAGATTTCAGGCTGGAGCCGGGACTGGTTGCAGACGGCAGGGATATGGGGACAGTGGTTTTCCCCAATGCAGGGGCTAAATTTTTCCTGACAGCGAGTGCTGAAGAAAGAGCCCAAAGGCGATATAAGCAGTTGATAAATAAGGGGGTTAGTGTTAATCTGCGCGCCCTTTTGCAGGATATCAACAGCCGTGATGAGCGGGATGCGAACCGAAAAGTTTCACCTCTCAGACCTGCTGATGATGCGGTCGTAATAGACACTACGACCCTGACAATCGAGGAAGTGTTGGAAGCAGTGCTAATCGAGGTCAGGGCAAAGATGCCTGAAGCGACTGCACTGTAACTGGAATGTCATCTGCCTTGAGCGCCAGCCAGGCCAGGGCGAGGGTGGCAAAATAAACTGACCCGTGTTGGCTGGAATACGGATGAGACAGAAAAATTCTGAATGCTATACAGAAGATTTCTGATTTAAATTCAGGAAGTTAGTATGAGCGAAAGTTTCGCAGATCTTTTTGAGCAAAGTATAAAAGATATTGATATGAAACCCGGTTCCATTGTGACCGGGACAATTGTTGACATAGATTCGGAATGGGTCACCGTCAACGCCGGACTGAAGTCCGAAGGCGTTATTGAACGCAAGGAATTCATCGATGAAACTGGTGAATTTTTACTGCAGGTTGGTGATGAAGTAAAAGTTGCCCTGGATGCAGTTGAAGATGGTTTTGGTTCAACCAAGCTGTCTCGTGAAAAGGCCAAACGTGCAGAAACCTGGATGGTTCTGGAAAAAGCCTTTGAAAATGATGAGCCAGTCATGGGTGTTATCAACGGCAAGGTGAAAGGTGGATTTACTGTTGATGTAAACACTATTCGTGCCTTCCTTCCCGGTTCACTTGTGGATGTTCGTCCTGTTCGCGAAGTTGACCACTTGATGTATAAAGACCTCGAATTCAAACTGATCAAGCTGGACCAGAAGCGAAACAACGTGGTTGTTTCGCGCCGCGCCGTACTTGAGTCAGCGAACACAGTAGAGCGTGATGAGCTTCTCTCCAACCTTCAGGAAGGTCAGTCGGTCAAGGGTGTTGTTAAGAACCTTACCGATTACGGTGCTTTCGTGGACTTCGGCGGTGTTGACGGTTTGCTTCACATTACAGATATGTCCTGGAAACGCATCAAGCATCCTTCAGAGATAGTAAACGTCGGTGACGAGATTGATGTGAAGATTCTGAAGTTCGATCGCGAGAGAAACCGTGTATCGCTTGGCCTGAAACAGCTGGGCGAAGATCCATGGATCGAAATCAAGAACCGTTATCCTGAAAATACCAGGGTTAAGGCTGTTGTTACCAACCTGACTGACTACGGCTGTTTTGCAGAACTTGAGGAAGGAGTTGAAGGCCTGGTGCATGTTTCTGAAATGGATTGGACCAACAAGAATATTCATCCTTCCAAGCTGGTTCAGCTGGGAGATGAAGTGGAGGTAATGATCCTGGATATTGATCAGGAGCGTCGTCGAATTTCTCTTGGCCTAAAACAGTGCCAGCAGAATCCCTGGGATGTCTTCGCTGAGAAGTACAACAAGGGTGATAGGATTTCCGGCAATATTAAATCCATTACCGATTTTGGTATCTTCATTGGGCTTGAAGGTGAGATTGATGGTCTTGTCCATCTTTCTGACATCAGCTGGGATGAGCCGGGTGAGCAGGCCGTGCGCCAGTACACCAAAGGCGATAAACTGGATACCGTTATTATTGCCATTGATCCTGAAAGGGAACGTATTTCCTTGGGTATCAAGCAGCTTTCTGATGATCCTTTTGCCAATTTCGCCGGTGCGAACGAAAAAGGGTCTATCGTGAAGGGCACAGTTAAGGAAGTTGAAGCCAAGGAGGCAATTATCACCCTGGCCAATGGTATCGAAGGTGTACTGAAAGCTTCTGAAATCAGCCGTGACCGTGTTGAAGACGCTCGCAACGCCATCAATGAAGGTGAAGAAATTGAAATGATGGTTGTAAGTGTGGATCGCAAAAACCGCGTGATTAGCCTGTCTATCAAGGCAAGGGAGATCGCAGAGGAAAAAGATTCCATTGAAGAGCACAAGAAGCAGACCGCCAGTGCTGCATCGCCAACAACAGTGGGTGACCTGCTGAAATCACAGCTCGATAAGGAATAAGATTAAAGCCAGCTAGCTGAAACTTTTCTGACTACAGATGTTAAGGATTAGCCATGACTAAATCAGAACTGATTGATCAAATCGTCTCACAGCAAAGCCAATTGTCCGCAAAGGATGTTGAGCTTGCTGTAAAGGCGATTATTTCCTATATGTCTGAAGTTTTGTCAGGGGGTGGGCGGATCGAGATAAGGGGCTTTGGCAGTTTCTCGCTGCATTACAGGGCTCCTCGTGTCGGCAGAAACCCAAAAACTGGTGAACCTGTTGAACTGAGCGGCAAGTATGTTCCACATTTCAAACCCGGTAAGGAACTTAGGGACAGGGTCAACGTCAGCATGCAGGCTGAACATCTGCAAATTCCTGAGTGATTTGCTAAATGAATGCAAACGGCAGCTTTTGTTATAGAAAGCTGCCGTTTTTTTTCCCCAAACGCTAGAGAGGCTATGTGTAAAAACACGGGTCTTTGAAAATATCGTGAAAGGCTTCGTCCGATTTATCACTTTCCTGGTTTTTGTCAGTACTGTCTTACTGGCATTTTTGTTCGCGGTTAACAACACAACTGTAGTGGTATTATGGTTGGGTATTGAAATGCCTGCTGCCAGTGTGGGCGTACTGGTAATAATTTCCTTTGTAGTCGGCGGTTTTCTTGGGTTGCTCCTGGGCGTTGGTATTTTTAAAGAGCTGAAAACCATGGTGGAGATAAAGAAGTTGCGATCAGAAGTTGCCAGACTGGAAAAACTGCATCCTGCTAAAAAAACAACCTCTGGATTATAATAGTAAATATCCCAATTCATGGTCGACGCCGAAACCAGCAATATGCTTCTCTACATTCTGCTTCTGGCAGCACTCTCGCTTGGTTGGTGGCTTGGTCGAAAGAGCTATTCTGGTTCTGACGGAACCGGAAAAAAAAAGAAGCGGTTTGCACCTGACAGGGATTATTTTGCCGGGCTGAATTATCTCCTCAATGATGAACCTGATGATGCAATCGACATCTTTATCGAATCCCTAGATATTAATTCAGGCACTCTAGATACCTATATGGCACTCGGTACATTGCTGAGGAGAAGGGGTAAAGTGGACCGCTCCATTACTGTATACCAAGATCTGCTTGGGGAGAGTGGTTTTACCAAGGTGGAATACAGTGAAATCAAGCTCAACCTTGTACAAAGTTATATTGCGGCAGGCTTGCTTGATCGTGCCGAGAATCTTCTTACAGAATTGCGCCTAGAAAAAGGTTCGGTCAAGATCAGGGCGCTTGAGCTCTCAGCGAATGTCTACCAGCGGGAAAAAGACTGGCTGGAAGGGGTTAGCGCTCTTACAGAGTTGCTTAAGTTCTGCCCTTCCTCCGAAAGGAGCGGGTACCAGAATCTGGCGTCACATTTTTACTGCGAACTGGCAGAAGAGGAGATTGTCAATGAGCATTTATCTCGGGCACGGGAGTGCCTTCGCCAGGCTTCAGCAATGGACAAGCATAATTCCAGGGTAAGCATGTTATTTGGCAACCTTGAAATGCGCATGGGTAATTACAAGGAAGCGATCAAGAACTATCTGCGGGTAAAGAAACAGGATCCTGATTTTCTCGCCGATGTGTTCAATCCGCTGGTGGAGTGTTATGAAAAAACCGGCAAAAAGGGTGAGCTGCAAAAATTTATAGATAATACGAAAGCAGAAGAAACCGATACTTACGTGCTGACAGCGCTGGCCCATTACCTGGAACGTGAACGTGGGCAGGAACAGGCAAGACAATACCTGTTGGGCAAGCTTGCACAAAACCCCTCACTGAGACTTTTAATGCAGTCTATTGCCCTAGATGCCTCGTCGTCTGAGGCGCAAAATGAGCACAAACTTTTCCTTAAGGTGCTAAAAGAAAACCTTGAAAATAAGGCGCAATATCAGTGCTCCAACTGCGGTTTTGAACTGAAAAATCTGCTTTGGCATTGTCCCAGTTGTCTGCGCTGGGGCATGGTGAAACATGTACGCGGTATGCTGGGCTAGCCTGGCCTTATCAACTTCTTGAGTATGTTGTCATGACAAATGCAAAACCCATCATAGTGGCTCTGGATTTCCCGGATGCAGCCTCTGCACTGGCACTTTCCGAGTGTCTGGACCCTGACCTCTGCCGAGTCAAAGTAGGAAAGGAGTTGTTTACCCGTTCCGGACCTGAATTGGTGCGTAATCTTGGCAGCATGGGATTCGAGGTATTCCTGGATCTGAAGTACCACGATATTCCCAATACAGTGGCAGGCGCTGTATCAGCGGCCGCAGATCTCGGCGTGTGGATGGTTAATGTGCATGCCAGTGGTGGACGCGCCATGATGGAAGCGGCGCGCAAAGCATTACCGGCCAATAGTGAGACGCTACTGCTTGCTGTCACCGTCCTGACAAACATGGGCAATGAAGATCTTCAGGCACTTAATATCTCCGCTTCGACTGAAGAGCAGGTCATTACTCTTGCTACGCTGGCCAAGGATAGTGAAATGGATGGTGTTGTCTGTTCGGCCATGGAAACGCCTGTCCTTAACGCGGCCTTAGGTGATGACTTCGTTCTGGTTACCCCAGGTATACGCCCGTCAGGAGACAGTGTCGACGATCAGAAAAGGATCATGACGCCCGCAAAGGCTATGGCCAGCGGCAGTCATTATCTTGTAATAGGCAGGCCGGTCACCCAGGCTGACGATCCTGCAGAAAAGCTCCAATCGATCATGGAACAAATTTCAGCAAAAACCTGAAACGCTACCAGAGTAAAGGCAGCAGAAATGCTGCATGTTGGTTTCCTCAGGAATCAATAAACTAACTCATCTCATTGCAAGGAGCAATGCCATGTTCTATTTCAAATCAGGAGTTCCATCTCGCCTTTTTTTCTACCGGTTGCTCATGCTCAGCCTTGTGCTGGTAGTGTCATTTAGTCTGTAGGCCCAGGGGCAGGATAATGAAAATCCGACTCTCGGTCTTTTATAAAGAACAGGTGAGAATCAACGAGGCAGATGCGGAGACCATTGCCCGCAACCTGGATGGTGTCGGTATTACGAGGGCGGAAGCGATAGTGGATTTCTGTGGAATCTACGGTGAATTCACCAGCCTGGAAGACCTGCAACTTGTCAAAGATGTAGGTGAGGTGACGTTAAGAAACAATGAGTCCAGAATTCTTTTTGATTAGGTTTTGACGGATCACAAAGGCGCCTTACGGCGCCTTTCTTCTTTAGGGTTGATGATTTAGCTGTTTTGTCAGCCTGTTGGTATTCTGGGAGAATAGATATGTTTAGAATTTACGACCTATTACGCTAATTTATTGCATGAATTCATTCCTTGTCCTGCCAGTTGCCTTTTCCCTTTCCTTCATTGGAACCTGGGGAATAATCAAACTGGCAAGACACAAACACTGGCTCGACCAGCCAAATGAAAGAAGCTCTCATGTTGCGCCAACACCAACAGGGGGCGGTGTAGCCTTTGTCCTGGTTTTTTCTGCTGTTGCCTTTTTCGCCTTTTCTTCCTCAGATCCAGGATTTAATTTATTAGCAGTGATTGTTTTGAGTGCGGCCATTACGCTACTCGGGCTGTTGGATGATATCTACAACCTGGGGATTCGCTCCCGTATCGGCTCACAGTGCCTGGTAGTGGCAGGCGCTCTTGCTCTTTTTGATATTCCAGGCATACCTGTAGGAGATCTTGTCTTCGAGCCAGGACTGGCAGGAGTGGTAATTGCGGCACTGGGCACACTCTGGTTCATTAACCTGTTTAATTTCATGGACGGAATTGACGGCCTGGCGGCAGCGGAGGCAATTTTTATTTTCCTGGCGGCTGCATTCCTGATTTTTGAGCAGGACGCCACAGGGTTTAGTCTTCTACTGTTAATTATTACCGCGTGCCTTTGCGGATTCCTTTTGCTTAACTTGCCGCCGGCTAAGATTTTCATGGGCGACACTGGCAGCAACTTCCTGGGCTTTTTCATTGCGGTCACCGCGCTGGCCAGTACCAGCCTTGGGTACACCAATATCTGGACGTGGTGCATACTTTCGGGAGTGTTCATTTGTGATTCGACCTATACCCTGGTGGCTCGAATGCTCAGCGGTGAAACCTGGTATTTCGCCCACAGGCGTCATGCCTATCAGTTGGCAACCGATTATTTCAGCAGTCATGCCAAAGTGCTTGGTCTCGTCTGGCTAATAAATTGCTTGTGGCTGCTTCCCCTGGCCTGGCTGGCGCATCAGCAGTCCGGCCTTGGCTTATTACTGACCCTCATCGCGTGGTTTCCGCTTTTCTTGCTGGCCTGGTTTATCGCCAGGACATTGCTTGCTAAGAATACTGCCTGATACCCCAACTCTTGCCTTGTACCTTTTTTGAACAGGGTAAAAGAATCCTCTTTTTGATCGTCTTAATCTTGCTTTAACAGCCCCGCTCTAATATGCATCTCCTTGGGTATGAATGTTGCAGTACATATCCCAAGGACTTATCAGGGAGTTGGCAGGGATCATGCCAATTCCTTGATACTTCTAAAGCGTTATCAGGAATAGGATATGAACGATTTTCAGGCAGTCATCAAGGGGCTATTGGGTCGTGAAGAGGTTTCGGCAGACAGTCGACTGATCAGCAACCATACCCGCAATACCACCGTGTTGGTAACAGGAGCCGGGGGCTCAATCGGCCAGGAGCTCTGCCGTCAACTGGTTAAATATCAACCCGCAACGATCATCCTTTTCGAACGTTCTGAATTTGCACTCTATGCTGTTGATACAGAGCTCAGGGAACTGGCTTCGCTCCAGGATAATGCGCAGTGCATTGATATCGTCCCAGTTCTGGGCTCTATCAGGAACAGGGCTCTGGTAGAAAAAGTCATCAAGCGTTTCTGTGTCGATACTATCTACCATGCTGCTGCCTACAAGCAGGTTCCAATGCTTGAGCGAAATGTTATTGCCGGAATTCAGAATAATATTTTCGGCACCCTGGACATGGCCAAGGCCGCTGAAAAACTCAGGGTAAAAAACTTCATACTTATTTCAACAGATAAGGCTGTTCGTCCTGTGAATGTCATGGGGGCAACCAAACGTTTTGCTGAACAGATCTTGCAGTCCTTGAATGCCCGCGGCAGCAGGACCTGCTTTTCCATGGTCAGGTTCGGCAATGTCCTGGGATCATCCGGTTCGGTATTGCCGCTCTTCAGGAAACAGATACTCAATGGCGGTCCTGTCACGGTAACGCATCCAGAAGTGACCCGGTATTTCATGACGTCAGAGGAGGCGGCCCTGCTCGTAATTCAGGCAGGTGCTCTGGCAAGGGGCGGTGAGGTGTTTGTTCTGGATATGCAGGAACCCCTTCGTATCGCCGACATGGCTAGAAAAATGATCGGACTTATGGGTTACCGCGTCTGTGATAGCTGTGAGCAGGGAAAATGTGACTGCCGAAAAGGTGTTTCCATCAAATACACGGGACTGCGACAAGGTGAGAAACTATTCGAGGAGTTACTGATTGGTAAAACCGTTGCAGGAACCGCACATCCAAAAATCATGCGCGCGGTAGAGGCTTTTCTCGACTGGCAGGCATTGCAGTCATTACTTGAGCGACTTGAAGTGGGATGCGCCGGCATGCGCCAGAACATAATCAGGGATGCCCTGGATGAGGCCGTAGAGGGCTTCAGGGACAGAGTTGTGCTGCAGGAACAAGTTGCAATCCCGGACTACGAAGAGAGTATTGAACCCTTACTAGATCAGGACTTTCGCTCATGCAATGTCGCGGAAATGGCCCACTAATTACCAATCCGCTGACTTGCATTCGGCACATGCGTAGGCATTGGCGACTTGAGTTGTTTCAAAGCACTAAGGTTAGCGGGGCAGAGAAAAAAGAAATTGGCTGCCCAACCTGGACTCGAACCAGGAACCAAGTGATTAACAGTCACCTACTCTACCATTGAGCTATTGGGCAGCAACTCAAACGCCCGGAAATACCGGGGCCTCACTTTTCGAGAACGCGAATACTAATTAGTTATCCCCAAAGCGTCAATACTCAGCCCTAAAATATCTCGCAAGCCAGGCATTTGCTGGAGCCAATCACTCTACTGCCCAAAATTAACTCGCAGGCAGCAATGAATTACGAAGATATTCTTCATACAATAGCGGGTTTCCTTCGTATACCAGCAGATTATGGATAAAGCATTCTCCCTTAAGGCTGATTTTGAACCTGCCGGCGACCAGCCCGCGGCCATCAGCCAGCTCCTGGAAGGGCTGGAAGACGGACTGGCGGTCCAGACACTGCTCGGAGTAACAGGGTCAGGCAAGACATTCACCATCGCCAATGTGATTGCTGAGTCCCAGAGGCCGGCCCTAATCATGGCGCCTAACAAGACCCTTGCAGCCCAGCTTTATGGCGAGTACAAGGACTTCTTTCCAGACAACGCGGTGGAATATTTCGTCTCCTACTACGACTACTACCAGCCTGAGGCTTATGTGCCCTCGTCAGACACCTATATCGAGAAAGATGCGTCTATAAATGACCATATTGAGCAGATGCGCTTGTCGGCGACCAAGTCGCTGCTGGAAAGGCGAGATGTCATCGTGGTGGCGACTGTGTCATCTATATACGGTCTTGGAGATCCCACCCAGTATCTCAACATGGTCCTTCACCTTAACGTTGGCGGGAAGCTGGACCAGCGTGTGCTGCTGAGGCGTTTGGCAGAGCTGCAGTACAGTCGCAACGACATGGAGCTCCATCGTTCGGCTTATCGAGTCCATGGCGACGTGATCGACATTTATCCTGCTGAATCTGAAACCAATGCCATCCGCATAGAGCTTTTTGATGACGAAATAGAAAGCCTTGCCTGGTTTGATCCGCTCACCGGCGTAGTAATCCAGAAAGTGCCGCGGTTGACGGTTTTTCCAAAATCCCATTACGTGACCTCCAGGGATATCATGCAAAACGCCGTGGAGGATATAAAAGTTGAGCTGCAGGAACGTCTCTCTGTACTTGAAAAGAATAATCGTCTTGTTGAGGCACAGCGCCTGGCGCAGCGGACGCAGTTTGATCTGGAAATGATCCGTGAGCTTGGTTACTGCACGGGGATTGAGAATTATTCCCGGTATCTCTCAGGACGCCAGCAAGGGGAACCTCCGCCAACGCTTTTTGACTACCTGCCGGATGATGCCATCGTAGTGGTGGATGAATCCCATGTCGGCATTCCACAGATCGGCGCCATGTACAAGGGAGACCGTTCCCGCAAGGAAACGCTCGTGGATTATGGCTTCAGACTGCCCTCGGCACTCGACAACAGGCCATTGCGTTTTGAGGAGTGGGAAGCCATCACGCCCCAGCTCATATTTGTCTCTGCGACCCCGGGGCCATATGAAGAGGAAAAACAGGGCCAACTCGTGCGCCAGGTGGTGCGACCCACCGGGCTCGTGGATCCGGAAATTGAAGTCAGGCCGGCGCTGCACCAGGTGGATGATCTACTGTCAGAAGTAAAACAGCGGGTAGAGAAGGAGGAGCGTATCCTGGTAACCGTGCTCACCAAGCGCATGGCCGAAGACCTGACAGACTACCTGGCTGAAAATGGGGTGAGAGTACGTTACCTTCATTCCGATATTGACACGGTCGAGCGTGTTGAAATTATCCGGGATCTGCGTCTTGGCGTTTTTGATGTACTGGTTGGCATCAACCTGCTGAGAGAAGGTCTCGATATTCCCGAAGTTTCTCTAGTAGCCGTACTAGATGCTGATAAGGAAGGCTTCCTCCGTTCTGAGCGCTCACTGGTCCAGACGGTTGGCCGGGCGGCCAGAAACCTGCATGGTAAGGCTATTCTTTATGCAGACGAGATAACAGGGTCGATAAAACGCGCGATAGATACCACCGAGGAAAGGCGCACTATCCAGCAGGAATTCAATATCACGCACAACATCACCCCGGAAGGAATCAGCAAGGCGGTGGCCGATATTATGGAAGGCGCCTCTCATGTTCCCGGCAGCGCAAGGCGCAGCTACAAGGACCTGGCCAAAGTGGCCGAAAAGGGCGGAGACTACCAGGCTTCCCTGGCCGCGATGACGCCCGCTCAACTGGAGAAGGAGATAGCCTCGCTGGAGTCCAAGATGTTTGAGCATGCCAAAAACCTGGAGTTCGAAGAGGCAGCGAAAGTCAGGGATCAGATCAATACGATCAACGATCAGTTCGTGCTTTCCTGAGTGCTTGTAAAACAGCCCTGAGTTCGTTTAAAGCAAACCCCTATATTGCTGTAATTCTTGTAGTTTATTGCCCCAGTCACTATAATCGCCAGCTCTTTTAACCGGGCCGTCACAAGTGACCCGATTGACAAAGTAAAAGGGAAAGAAGTCCGCTAGGTTTGATTCTCAGGCGCGTAGCTCAGTTGGTTAGAGCGCTACCTTGACATGGTAGAGGTCACCAGTTCGAATCTGGTCGTGCCTACCAATCTCCAGTTCTTTTCGGCAAACCATCCCGGCGCTGTTAACAGCGGAAAAGAGCTATTGCTGATTCTTTCTGACAGATATTTTTAAACAGGTTGCAAATGGTTGCCATAACCCTGCCTGACGGCAGTCAGAAATCATTCGATGATGCGGTAACAGTCCTGCAGGTGGCAGAATCCATCGGCCCAGGCCTGGCCAAGGCTGCTCTTGCCGGTAAGGTTAATGACGAACTTGTGGATCTTTCCTACCAGATTGAGAATGACAGTGATCTTGCCATCGTAACCGGGCGTGATGAAGACGGCCTGGAAGTTATCAGGCATTCCTGCGCGCATCTCATGGCTAATGCCGTTCAGAATCTTTTTCCTGAAGCACAGGTCACTATTGGCCCTGTCATCGAAAACGGTTTCTATTACGATTTTGCCTACGAAAGACCATTCACGCCTGAAGATCTTGAGGCTATCGAAAAAGAGATGCAGCGTCTTGCCAAGGAAAACGTTTCGGTAGAACGTTCCGTCCTGAGCCGGACAGATGCTGTAGCCCTGTTCGACAAGATGGGCGAGAAGTACAAAGTTGAAATCATTGAAAGCATTCCGGGGGAAGAGGAACTCTCTTTTTACAAGCAGGGCGAGTTCATTGATCTTTGCCGCGGACCCCATGTGCCAGCAACCGGCGCCATCAAGGCATTTAAATTGATGTCAGTGGCCGGTGCCTACTGGCGCGGGAATTCCAGCAATGAGATGCTGCAGCGTATTTACGGTACAGCCTGGAATGACAAGAAAGACCTTAAGCAGTACCTGCACATGCTGGAAGAGGCTGAGCGCCGCGACCATCGCAAGCTTGGTAAACGTCTCGAGTTATTCCATTTCCAGGAAGAGGCTCCTGGAATGGTGTTCTGGCATCCGAAAGGCTGGGAGATATATCAGATTGTTCGCCGATACATGCAGCAGCTCTGGAAAGACAATGGCTACCAGGAAATTAATACGCCACAACTGGTGGATTACACCCTGTGGGAGAAGTCCGGCCATGCTGACAAGTTTTCTGAAGAGATGTTCAGCGTTGAGTCTGATAATCGCATGTACGCGATCAAGCCTATGAACTGTCCCTGTCATATCCAGGTCTTCAACCAGGGGCTAAAGAGTTATCGCGATCTGCCTCTGCGGCTGGCCGAGTTCGGCTCGTGTCATCGCTACGAGCCTTCCGGTGCTATGCATGGCTTGATGCGTGTGCGCAGTTTTACGCAGGACGACGCGCATATCTTTTGTGCACGTGAGGATATCCAGTCTGAAGTCGCAGCATTCATAGAACTGGTCAACAAGGTATACAACGATTTTGGTTTCGAGGAAGTGCTCCTCAAGCTTTCCACTCGCCCTGAAAAACGGGTAGGCGAGGATGAACTCTGGGATGAAGCTGAACAGGCACTTGAAACAGCGCTTAACAATACCCGCAAGCCCTGGGACCTGCAACCGGGTGAGGGAGCCTTCTATGGACCTAAAATTGAGTTCACCCTGAAGGACTGCATGGGCAGACATATGCAGTGCGGAACCATCCAGGTGGATTTTTCCATGCCTGGGAGGCTGGGGGCCGAGTTTGTCACCGAGGACAATTGCCGTGCGACTCCCGTGATGCTGCACAGAGCTATCTTCGGTTCTTTTGAGCGCTTTATCGGTATTCTGATCGAACATTATGAAGGAGCATTTCCAACCTGGTTGTCCCCGGTTCAGGCGGTTGTACTCAATATTACGGACAAACAGTCCGATTATTGCCAAAAAGTGGTGAATTCCTTGCAAAACAAGGGCTTCCGGGTCGAATTCGACTTGAGAAATGAAAAAATCGGCTTTAAAATCCGCGAGCACACGCTTCAGAAGGTCCCCTACCTCTTGGTAGTGGGCGATAAAGAAGTCGAAGCAGGCACGCTGGCTGTTCGTGACAGGACCGGTACTGACCTTGGAGTAATGACTATCGATGAATTCTCGGTTTTATTGCAACAGGATGTAGACCGACTCGGACGTGCTGTTGAGTCAGCTGCAAACTAAGCAGCAAAAGTTGCAATGAGTTAAAACGGAGAATTTTTATTATCAAACGCGATAGCGACAAATCCAGAAAAGCACTGGTTAATGAAGAGATAGACAGTGATCCTGTCCGTCTGATTCTGTCCGAAGGGACACAGCAAGGTGTCGTCTCCCTCCAGGAAGCCCGCGAAATAGCAGAAGCTGAAAAACTGGATCTTGTTTTAATTTCTCCGGATGCTGATCCACCTGTATGCAAAATCATGGATTATGGCAAACATGTGTTTGAGCTGAAGAAGCAAAAGGCTGCTAACAAGAAAAAGCAGCGTGTGATTCACGTAAAGGAGATGAAGTTCAGACCAGGGACGGAAGAAGGAGATTATCAGGTAAAACTACGCAACCTGATACGTTTCCTCAGTGGTGGGGACAGGGCCAAGGTTTCATTAAGATTCCGCGGTCGTGAGATGGCCCACCAGGAGCTCGGTGCAGAGATGATGCAGCGCATCAGGAAAGATCTCGAGGAGTATGGCACTGTCGATCAGGAACCCAAGATGGAAGGTCGGCAAATAACCATGGTCCTGGCACCGGTCAAGAAAAAGAAGCAGTAGTACTTTCCCATACCGAATTACTGGTTCTTCTCGTAATACTGGGAGGAATGGGGAACTGCTTCATATTATTAATTGTATGGGCCCAAGTTGGGCTGCCATAAATGCGGAGTATCAGAAGATGCCTAAAGCAAAAGTCCATAGCGGCGCGGCGAAACGGTTTAAGAAAACCGGTGCCGGAATCAAGCGCAAAAGCGCTTACAAAAGCCATATCCTCACCAAGATGACTACCAAGCGTAAGCGTCAGTTGCGCGGTACCCAGCAGGTTAATCCTGCCGATATGGGTAACGTGAAACGTATGCTGCGTCTTGATTAACAGTCTCAACAATACAGAGGATTAAATAATGGCTAGAGTAAAACGTGGCGTTGTCGCACGCCGTAAGCACAAAAAAGTTCTTAAACAGGCCAAGGGATACTACGGTGCCAGGAGCCGCGTATTTCGCGTCGCCAAGCAGGCCGTAACTAAGGCTGGTCAATATGCCTACCGTGATCGCAGGGCAAAAAAACGCGTATTTCGCGCTCTCTGGATTACGCGTATAAATGCGCAGGCCAGGGATCTTGGTATGTCCTACAGCCGCCTGATTGCAGGCCTGAAAAAGGCCAATATCGAAATGGATCGCAGAGTCCTGGCTGACCTGGCCGTAAACGACAAGGCTGCTTTTGCGGCTATCGTAGAGCAGGCCAAGGCTGCGCTGGCAGCCTGAGTCCCATTGCCGGTCAGCTGTAAAGCCGGCAATACAGACTATGGAAAATCTCGATTCGCTTACCAGCGAAGCTCTCCAGGCAATTGAACAGGCTCCGGATGTACAGGGGCTTGAACAGTTGCGTGTGCAATACCTTGGAAAAAAGGGCAGCCTTACAGAGCAGCTGAAAAGTTTAGGTAAGCTGGAACCCGAGGAAAGACCAAAGGCCGGTGCCGCCATTAATGCTGCAAAAGTCAAGGTGCAGGAAGCGCTCGAGGCAAGAAAAGGTTTGCTGGTAGCGGAAGAAACGGCAAGCAAACAGCTGGCAGAAGCTGTAGACGTGACCCTGCCTGGGCGTCGCCAAAGTGCGGGTGGTTTGCACCCGGTAACCAAGACCCTGCAGCGTATTGAGCATATATTTTTCAGTGCCGGTTTTGAAGTTGTTCAGGGTCCGGAGATTGAAGACGACTATCACAACTTCGAGGCTCTGAATATTCCAGCCCACCATCCGGCAAGGGCGATGCATGACACTTTTTACTTCGATAGTGGAATGCTACTGCGCACGCATACCTCAACAGTACAGGTCAGGGTCATGGAAACGGGTGAAGCCCCGTTTCGTTTCATTTGTCCCGGCCGTGTATACCGTTGTGATTCAGACTTGACCCACACCCCCATGTTTCACCAGGTAGAAGGCATGCTGGTGGATGAGCACGTCACCATGGCTGACCTCAAAGGTCTGCTGATTGAATTTCTCCAGGTCTTTTTTGAAGCAGACCTGGATGTGCGTTTTAGGCCCTCCTATTTCCCGTTCACAGAACCCTCTGCCGAGATGGATGTGCAGTGCGTGTCGTGTAAAGGGAAAGGCTGCAGGGTCTGCAGTCATACCGGCTGGCTGGAAGTGGGTGGCTGCGGCATGGTTCATCCGAACGTGCTGAAGTATTCCAACGTCGATACGGAAAAATATACAGGCTTTGCGTTCGGCATGGGTGTCGATAGACTCGCCATGCTGCGTTACCAGATTAATGACCTGCGTCTTATGTTTGAAAACGATCTGCGCTTCCTCAAACAATTTAGTGGGGGATAGCCATGCAATTCAGTGAACAGTGGTTAAGAGAATGGGTCAGTCCTGATATAGACACGGACACCCTGGTGGCTCAACTGACAATGGCCGGCCTCGAAGTCGAAGGTGTTAACAATGCTGCGGGTGAATTCAGCGGCGTGATTGTGGCTGAAGTCACTGCTGTGAACCCACATCCCGATGCTGACAAACTCCTTGTTTGCCAGGTCAATACGGGGTCTGAAACGCTCCAGGTGGTGTGTGGCGCCCCCAATGTAGCAGCCGGCCAGAAGATACCTTATGCCACTATTGGAGCCGTGCTTGGGCCCGACTTTAAGATCAGAAAAGCCAAGCTGCGCGGTGTGGAATCGTTTGGCATGATTTGCTCGGAAGAGGAACTGGGTCTGGCCGAACAATCCTCAGGCATAATGGTGCTCACTGAAGGTGCAGTACTAGGCCAGGATATCCGAGAACACCTCAACCTGAATGATCCTCTTATCGAGGTGGATTTGACGCCGAATCGTGGTGATTGTCTCAGCATGACGGGCGTCGCGAGGGAAGTAGGGGTGTTGAACAACTTACCTGTGAAATGGCCTAAAAAGCACCAGGTCCCTGCTCAGCTGGATGAAACGTTTCCCATAAAGCTGGATGCCCCAGAGGGCTGTCCACGGTACCTGGGCAGAATCATCCGCAATATCAATCAGCAAGTCGAATCCCCTCTCTGGATGCAGGAAAAACTTCGCCGTAGCGGCATCAAAAGCATTGATCCCGTCGTGGATGTCACCAATTATGTCCTCATGGAGCTTGGTCAGCCCATGCATGCATTTGATTTTGATAAGCTTGACGCTGGTATCCGCGTAAGAATGGCTAAAAAAGATGAAAAACTGACCTTACTCGATGGAAAAGAAGTCACCCTAACGCCAGAAACCCTGGTCATCGCGGACGAAAACAAGGCGCTGGCTATAGCCGGTGTAATGGGCGGACTTGATAGTTCTGTTCAGACATATACCAGACATATCTTTTTGGAGAGTGCGTTCTTCACGCCAACAACTATTGCCGGGAAGGCCCGTTCGTACGGCCTTCAGACAGATGCGGCCCATCGTTATGAAAGGGGAGTTGACTATAATATGCCCAGGCAGGCGATGGAGAGGGCTACCCAGCTATTGCTTGAGATTGTGGGTGGTGAGCCTGGACCAATTATCGAAGCCGTGGAAAGTCTGCCTGAGGCCAAATCAGTCACTTTGCGTGCTGAACGCATTGAGCGTGTCCTCGGCATCACACTGAACGCCGACACTGTTGAGAAAAACCTGACGGGACTGGGCTTTGAGTTGCTTAAAAAGACCGATCAGGGCTGGCGCTTTGGCGTCCCTTCCTGGCGGTTTGATGTCTCTATTGAAGAAGACCTGATCGAAGAACTTGCCCGCATATACGGATATGACCAGTTACCGGTCACTGAGCCGCTAGGCCGGTTCAGCCTGAAGCCTCACCAGGAAGCCAGCGTAGGTTTGCCGAAAATACAGGAACAACTTACCGCACTGGGCTACCAGGAGGTCATTACCTACAGTTTTGTCGACCGAACACTGGAAGATGTTCTGGGCACCGATGAGTCAATGCTGTTGCCGCTGGCAAATCCGATTTCGCAGGATATGGGGGTGATGAGGACAAGCCTCTGGCCAGGCTTGTTGGGGGCTTTGCAGCATAATCTTCACCGCCAGCAGGGACGGGGGAGAATCTTCGAATCTGGCCTAGTATTTTATCATAAAAACAATGAGATAAATCAAAAACTTAAAGTGGCTTGTGCGCTTTGGGGTGAGCACTTTCCAGAACAATGGAGGGCCGAAAACAAGCCAGTCGATTTCTTTGATATCAAGGGCGATGTGGAAGCGCTGCTGGATCTGACTCTGGATGTTGACAGCATAAAATTTGTAGCCGGTGAACATCCGGCGCTTGAACCGGGCCAGACGGCGCAGGTTTGCCGGAATAACAAAATTCTCGGTTGGGTTGGCGCATTATCCGCCAAAGCCCAGCAACACATTGATATTCCTGGAAAAATATATGTAATGGAGCTAGACATGACGCTCCTGGCACCCGCTGTTTTGCCCATTTACAGGGAGTTGTCGCGCTTCCCCTCCGTGCGCCGAGATATTGCGCTGGTGATCGATGCTGCCCAGGAGACAGGCCCCGTGGAAGCACTGATCCGGGAGAAGGCCGGAGAATTCCTGACTCATATCGTTATTTTTGACGTTTATCAGGGCCAAAATATTGGAAAAACTAAAAAAAGTCTTGCTTTGGGCTTGACCTTCCAGCATCCTTCACGCACTCTTACGGATGAAGAGATAAATGCAATAATTGATAGCTGTATCAAGGATCTAGAAGCACAATTTAATGCTGAGTTAAGGATGTAAAGTCAGCATCAAATGAACAGAACTGCTTCGCTTCAAGGAAGAAGCAATAGGTGAGGAGTCTTTGGAAAATCGAATCAAGAGATGGGGTGGGTTTACATGTCCGGTGCACTGACTAAAGCGGAAATGGCAGAACGCCTGTTTGACGAAATGGGTCTTAACAAGCGCGAAGCCAAGGAACTCGTTGAACAGTTTTTCGAAGAAATCAGGCAGTCCCTGGAATCTAATGAGCAGGTAAAGTTATCCGGATTTGGTAATTTTGATCTGCGCGACAAGCGCCAGCGTCCAGGCCGCAATCCCAAAACCGGGGAAGAAATTCCTATCCAGGCCCGCCGAGTCGTCACCTTCAGGCCCGGCCAGAAACTGAAATCAAGAGTAGAGAATTATGCTGGAACCGAGTCATAACGCGGTATTGCCAGAAATTCCGGCTAAACGCTACTTCACCATCGGTGAGGTTAGCGAACTGTGTGATGTAAAACCGCACGTTCTGCGTTACTGGGAGCAGGAATTCACCCAGCTGAAGCCTGTCAAGCGTCGCGGCAACCGTCGCTATTATCAGCGTCAGGATGTCATGCTGATCCGGCAGATCAGGGAATTGCTCTACGAGCAGGGGTTCACCATCGGTGGTGCCCGGCAGCAGATGGCCGGTAATGATGTTGAAGATGAAAAACCAGCAGTGAACAAGTCCCTGGTCAAGGACCTTATCAGCGACGTGGAAGAAGCATTAAAAGACCTTTCCTAAAGTCTGCGCGTCGTTTCTTTCTTCAAATCAGATATAATTCACGCACAATTCGGAGTGTAGCGCAGCCTGGTAGCGCACC
>RFVC01000181.1 GCA_009922595.1 Gammaproteobacteria bacterium
AGCCAGATAGCCTCCGCCCGAACCAAGAGATTTGCTGATCGTTCCCATCCAGATATCAACATCGGCTGGGTCGATACTGAAAAACTCCGCTATGCCTCTCCCACTGTTTCCCATGGTCCCAAGTGAGTGAGCTTCGTCGATGTAGAGGATTGCATCGTGACGCTGTTTCACCTCAATGAACCTCGGGACATCTGGGTAGTCCCCGTCCATGCTGTAAACACCTTCAATTGCAATCACAACGCGACGGTATTTATGACGGATGTCCTGAAGAAGGCGATCGAGTTGAGCAAAATCGTTATGGCGAAAACTACGGCTTGCAGCCTCTGAAGCCCGGGTCCCCTCGGCGATACTTTTATGAGCTAACTCGTCATACAGGATCAGGTCCTGGGCATGAAATAAATGGCCGAACACAGATGCATTGGTGCCAAAACCACATGGAAAAACAGTTGCTCGCTCCGTCCCGATAAAGTCAGCAATGGCTTTATCGAGATCATTCAGCAGCGTAGTATTTCCGCCAACCATGCGACTTGCGGTCGCTCCACAGCCAAATTGATCGATGGCATGTTTGGCGGCTGCAACAACCGCTGGGTGGCTCGTCAGGCCAAGATAATCGAAGCTGGTAAAGCTCACGACATCTTTGCCACAAATAGAAGCATGCTTACCCGTAACGGATTCATGCGCTAAGAGAAATGGGTTATCCAGCCCCAATGCCTGAAGATCTTCAATGCGTTTTCGAATACCTTCGCATTCTTCAAACAAGTACTTTCTACTCGGTTGTGGATTGCCCCTGGCAATGGGTTTTTGTGCTATCGCTTCGGCGCCTTTTGTGTCTTCCGTGTCAAACATTCTCTGTTCAATACACGCAACCAAATCGTCGCAGGTCTTGATGTCTCGTATCCACTCTTCGTGAAGACGCATGCCGTAGCTGCCTTGGAGTCGTACGATTGCATCCTCAAGTCTGCCGGCATCGATCCCTGACTCTGCCAGATTAGAATCTGCCGACAACGGCACGTTGCCGGGCTTCGGCATGACACGGGACAGTTCATGGAAGACCACCCCATAAATCACGTCGCGGGTGTGTGCGTCTACAACCAGTCTCTTGTCACCAATGGTGTGCGTTGAAGAAGATTTTGCCGCACCAGAAAGAATCATGAGCGATTACTCATCCAGGAATTATTTATTTGTCTAAGAGGTCCGCAACGGCACCTTTTAGAATGTAGAGCATCTATGGCTGTCATGCGTAATTAGAAAAGTCCCTGCAATCTGCAACGAAGCCACAACCGGCAAGGACGCTTTCTCAGGCATCTCATTTCTAGGGATTCTCAGAGCGGTCGGATGCCATTCGTTTCCCTCTCACGTCGATTTCAACATGAGATGAGTCCTGTTCAATCCCTCGGCAACTTCGAGCCTTCGGCAACGTCGAAAACCCCAGGGGTCCTCTGGTCTTCTCCTTCCGCGAGCGTTTCAGCGTGAAGTGAAGGAGATTTATCAATCGGGTTGCCGGTCGCCTTTGCGATTGCTGTTCAGCCTTTGAGCATCCGTGGGGGTATCTCGAACAGAGGAGGTGCGATTCAATGCCGACGAATCAGGC
>RFVC01000182.1 GCA_009922595.1 Gammaproteobacteria bacterium
TGCACATTCAGGCCGTGGGCAAAGGCAATAGCCGCGCCCGAGCGCATATGGGCAGCGATTTCTTCTGAATATATATCTGCCTGTAATTCGTCTGGAGTGAGCATCATGACAACATCTGCCCACGCGGCTGCCTCTGATACGCTCATCACTTTAAAGCCAGCTGCTTCTGCCTTTGCGATAGAGGATGAACCTTCACGAAGGGCAACAGCCACTTCCGGTACACCGCTATCTTTTAAATTAGCAGCATGAGCGTGCCCCTGCGAGCCATAGCCAATAATTGCCACTTTTTTTCCTTTAATCAGGCCAATATCGGCATCCTGATCATAATAAACCCGCATATCCTTATCTCCTTAAATTTCTACGCAGTTAAAATTCGCTTTATTCTTTTTAAAATGAGGGCTGGCACAATCGCCAGCCGTGAAAATTCTGTCGCCCCTGTTTTAGCTCTTTGCCCCTCATAAAGGCAAGCCGGTAAAAAACAAAAGAAAAAAAAGGCGAAACCCTATTCTGTATCTATCAAATCGATAGTGTTGCCTCTGGTCATGCCACATACGCCTGTACGGGCAATCTCAACCTTGCCAAGTGATTCCATCAGCTTGATAAAGGCTGAAATTTTGGAAGAATTTCCAGTTACTTCAAAGACAAAGCTGTTCAGCGTGCTGTCCAGAGTACGGGCGCGAAAACTGTCTGCCACCCGCAAGGCCTCGACCCGCTGGCTGCCATTATTGACGATTTTTACCAGCGCCATTTCCCGTTCAACATGAGACGGGCCGGTGGTTAAATCCTGTACCACATGAACTGGCACCAGCCGCGCCAGCAATTGTTTTATCTGTTCAATCACCATGGGCGTGCCGCTGGTCACAACCGAAATACGGCTGGTATGACGCTGTTCATCCACTTCTGATACGGTCAGGCTTTCGATATTATAGCCGCGCCCGGAAAACAGCCCCACAACCCTTGCAAGCACACCAGGCTCATTATCCACCAGAACAGAAAGGGTATGCCGTTCAGTCTGTGTTGTATCCAACATTTGATACGCTCCTAAAATCACTTAAATCCATTACAGGACGGGAAGATACTTCATCCCCCCCGCTAGAAAAAGACTTTCTTCTAGACCAGAATTTTACCTTCTTCAGAAACCGTTGCGGTCGATTCTTCTGCGGCACTTAACAGCATCTCGTTATGGGCAGAACCGGACGGTATCATCGGAAAGCAATTTTCTTCCTTCTCGATACAGATATCGGCAATTACCGGCCCGTCTGTGGCCAGCATTTTGGCAATCACATCATCCAGCTCATCGGCTGTTTTTGCCCGCAAGCCGGTCATGTTAAAGGTTTCGGCCAATTTCACAAAATCAGGAAGCGAGGCGGTATAGCTTTCAGAATAGCGCGAGCCATGATTTAGCTCCTGCCATTGGCGCACCATCCCCATCCATTCATTGTTCAGGATAAAGATTTTCACCGGCAGCCGATATTGGGAAATGGTCGATAATTCCTGCATATTCATCAAAAATGAGGCTTCACCGGAAATATCGATAATCGTTGCCTCGGGATGGGCAATTTGCGTGCCGACAGCTGCTGGCAAGCCATA
>RFVC01000183.1 GCA_009922595.1 Gammaproteobacteria bacterium
AGTTTCTACTCAATGGGATATATGAGGGGGAATAAAGAGAAAAAGCAGACCCGTTTCTTTGCCAGTTTTGCGCTCAGCTCGGCTTCTGATTCTTCCGCTTTTGCTTTGGCTTCTGACATGGCTTTTTGCGCGGCATCTGCAGCCTTTGTGCGGGCATCATCCAGTGAGGCTTCAAATTCTGCCTTCATGGTTTGTGCTTCGGCTTCGGCCTCTTTGGCACGGTTCAAATCATCCTGAATAGTCCGGCCACGCTGTTCCAGAACATTGCCAATGCGCGGGGTAATCATCCGCGACATGATGATATAGCCAATACCAAAAGTGACTACCAGCCAAAATAGCTGGTTCGGCCAGGTTGTGATATCAAGTTGTGGCAGGCCGGCAGCTTCACCGCCTGCTGCCAGAACAGATGTCGTGCCGCCTGTTATCAAGCCGACAAGCCCAAAGGCCAGATATTTTCTGAAAGTCATCATTGCCCGTACCAGCGTCATTCAGATTTAAAACTTGGTTATACAGATATCAGCACGACCCCATTATAGCCTGTTCGCTATCGCTGGCTGTCTATGCTGATATCGGTAAGTTTGTCTCGCCTGTAAAAATTACAGTGCGAACAGCATCAGCAATGCAACAACCAGTGCGAACAGCGCAATAGCTTCTGTCAGGGCAAAGCCCAGAATGCCGATACCGAAAACAGTATCACGCGCAGCAGGGTTACGTGCAATAGAGCTAACCAGTGAAGAGAAGATACTTCCGATACCTACACCCACACCTGCCAGAGCAATCACAGCCAGACCGGCACCAATCATCTTTGCAGCTTCGACGTCCATCTTTTTTTCCTTCCATTTGATAAGAGAACTAAGTTGCTAACTTCTGACAGCCCAACCAATTAATCGGTCATTCTGCCGAAACGAAAATTATCGCGAAAAATCTAGTGCAGATGTAACGCGTCATTCAAATACATACAAGTCAAAATCGTGAATACATAAGCCTGAAGAACAGCCACCAGAATTTCCAGACCGGTCAGACCGATAATCGCCACCAGCGGCAGGATAGACCCGGCCACAAACAGCCCGCCTGCGCTGGCGATCATCACTGCCAGACCGCCAAACACTTTCAGCATTGTGTGTCCAGCCAGCATATTGGCAAATAAACGAACAGACAGGCTGACAGGCCGCACAAAATAGGAAATCACCTCAATCAGCACCAGAAAGGGGATCAACACCTTGGGGGCGCCGGCAGGCACAAAAAAGCTGAAGAAATGCAAGCCATGCTTAAACAGCGCAATCAGCGTTACCCCGATAAAGATAAACATCGCCATCGCAAAGGTCACAACGATTTGCGAAGTGGTGGTATAGCTGTAGGGAATCAGACCCAGAAGATTTGAAAACAGCACGAAAACAAACAGGGTAAAGACAAACGGAAAATAGGGGCGACCTTCCGAGCCAACATTGCTGCGCACCATGTCCGAGACAAATTCATACAGCATTTCTGCCAGACCCTGCATTCGGCCCGGTACCGTTGCGGCAGGAGCCATCGCAAAATATAAAAAGGCCGCGCTGACAAG
>RFVC01000184.1 GCA_009922595.1 Gammaproteobacteria bacterium
GGTTCGCTGAGGGTTAAATATCAGGAGTAGCTGCAGCAGTAGTCGGTAACGGCGGCTATCTTCAGCTTGAATTTCGCGTTAGCAGGAACTTCAAAAGAATCCCCGCCACCGATCTTCTTCCACTCCTCTCCGGGCAGCTGGATCTCCAGGTCGCCGGACAGGATTTCCATCAGTTCATGGCAGTCGGTGCCGAACTCGTAATCGCCGGGCAGCATGATGCCCAGGGTCTTGCGGGTGCCGTCGGGAAAGTGCACGGTACGGCTGGTGACTTTGCCGTCGAAGTAGATATTGGCGTTTTTGGTGACGGTGACATTGCTGAAAGATGACATGGATCGGTTCCCGGTTGCAAAAGGAGTGCATTATAGACGCAGGGCATAACGCTAAGCACCAGCCGGGCAATGCCAGCGATTAGGTGCATCATTACGGGCCCGGTTGAACCATTGTCGATGCAGGTCAAAGACCCTATGAAAAGCAAGTGTTTTCCTTAATATTTACACCCTTGCGCAGGGACTTGTCATTACAATTGCGCACTTCCTGATCAAGTCTCAGGGCAGGCAATTACTGCAAACCTGGGTAGTTTCACCAGCTTGAATCTTGCAGGGATGTGGTTTACTTTAAGCGTGCTTTTTAAGAGATTGCAGTGCAAAACTGTCAACTCTTCGGGGGGCGCAAAAAATAAGACCGGAATGACTCGGCACACGACTTTGATATTGATCAACCAATCATGATTCATGAATTGCCCTGGCTTTAACGGGCCCAGGCAGTGTGCTGTAATTCCGGTTCACAAAAACCAGTTGGTAAATGGGTAATAAACTATGGGTTTTTTAGTTTGGCTTGAAGAAGGTCAATTGGGGGTATTCATTCGTGAATCCCTATGGGGCTACCCCATTGTACTTTCGAGCCATGCTGTCGGCATGGCAACAGTAATGGGTGTCGTAGTGGCCCTGAACTTCAGGGTGCTCGGCTACGCCAAAGGTGTTTCGGCTCTGGCCTTTGACAAGCTCTTCATCATTGGCTGGATAGGGTTCATCGTTAACCTGATATCCGGTCTGATCCTGTTCTGCAACACGCCCACCACGTATTTCTTCCAGGGCGCATTCCAGCTCAAGATAGCCTTTATCGTGCTGGGCGGCATCCTGATGAAAGTGGTAATGAACAGTATTCGTGGGGAAAGCAGTGAGAATATGACCAAGGTCTTTTCTGCTGCCTGTATCTTGTGTTGGTTCGGTGGCGTCATCACCGGCCGTCTGATGGCTTACATGTAAGGGGAGGTGGAATATGGATTATGATACTTATGCACCGTTAGCCTCCTGGCTTGAAGCCACCTGGCTGGGCGAGCAGATGCGCAATATTTTCTGGCTCTTCCCGATGATGGAAACCGTTCACTTCATCGGCCTGGCTATTATGTTCGGCTGCCTGCTGGTGATTGACGTTCGCGTCATTGGTTTTGGCCGCTTCATCAACATGAATGCCGCACTCAAGTTCATCCCGGTCGCAATCGGTGCCTTTATGGTCAACCTGTTGTCCGGTATTGCTTTCCTGTGTGCCAACCCGTTCCGGT
>RFVC01000185.1 GCA_009922595.1 Gammaproteobacteria bacterium
TTTACCCCGAGGCGGCGGAGCAGGAAGAGCATCAATGGGGTTATGAACAGCGCGCTATTGGTAAGCGAAAGCAACAGCCCACCCACCGATGATCCAAGCCCATTTTCGAGCGCATAGATCGGCAGATAAACAACATAAACCCACCAGCCACATGACCTTGTGACCGCAAAAGTCCAACCAGCAACGAGACGTTTCTGCCTGAAAAACCGGCCCAGATAGGCCAGAGGATTAATCGCCGGGGAGCTGGCTCTTGTGATCAGCTTGCCATTGCCAAGCCGCATCACCCAGAAAATAACAAACAAGGCTACCGCGGCTGTCATAGAGACGAAAAATGGCAAAGGACGCCACCACTCCAATAATATAACCCCCACTACCGGCCCCAAAGTCCAGCCAACGGCCGAATACAGCATCCGCAGGGTTTCGCATTTGCTGAAATCATGACGCTTGACGTAATCCAACACATAGGCATTAAGGCAAACAAACAGAACCACCGTTGCAAAGGTGGTCAGCATAAGCCCGAAAATAACCCCGTAAGGATCGCCAGATGCGGCAAGTCCAGAGCCGCAGAACATCATCACGGAACCGAGGCTGTAGGTCCAGCGTCGAGACAACTTGCGGCTGATTGTCGGCACAAGAAGACCGACCAGAAGCGAAATACATCCGATCAGAAAATACACTTCACTGACAGCCTGCGCTTCCTTGAGCGCCTTATACATTTCAAGGGGAAAGACAGAGACAAGAGTGCCCCGGGCAATTGCCTCCACGCCAGTCAGGGTTGCAAACCCATGCACGCTTGGCGCCGGAGCATGGCGAAGAAATTCAGGTATACTGCGCTCAAACATCTTGCCACCTCAATATCCTTAGGCTGGCACGACTTATCCCGGCTGTCTAACACAGAGACGACAATCTCAAATGTCGAATTTGCAACAGTATCAAGGCTTGCTGATCAGCCTCATCTAACTGGTCCAATTAGAATGTTAGTGCATAATGAGCCTCTGTTCCATATGAATTATGGCTTCTGGTGCTGGCGGTCGATAGCCCAGTGCACTGTGTGGTCTCTTTGTGTTGTAGTGTTTCCTCCATTCTTCGATGATGATCTGTGCTTCTCGTAAACTGTAGAAGATCTCTCTATTGAGCAGTTCATCTCTGAACCTTGCGTTAAAGCTCTCGCAGTATCCGTTCTCCCAGGGGCTTCCTGGTTCGATGTAAGCCGTCTTTGCTCCCACTGCCGTAATCCAGTCTCTGACAGCTTGAGCGACGAACTCAGGGCCGTTGTCCGAGCGAATGAATGCAGGGGAGCCACGCAGGATGAACAGATCGGTTAGAGCATCGATCACATTCGTTGAGTTCAGCTTCCGATCGACCTTGATGGCCAGACATTCCCGGCTGAACTCGTCGAGGATGTTCAATGTTCGAAAGACTTTCCCATCATCTGTCCGGCAATGAACGAAGTCATAACTCCAGATATGATTGCGATACTCGGGGCGCAAGCGAACGCATGATCCGTCGTTCAGCCATAGCCTTCCTTTCTTTGGTTGTTTCTGTGGAACCTTCAGCCCC
>RFVC01000186.1 GCA_009922595.1 Gammaproteobacteria bacterium
TTGCATACACCCATCCCCGGCTTACGAATACCACCTTGTCTGTACTGGTAAGCCTGAAAGGGGTCACTACTTCATAACCCAGGGTGTCTTCATAAGTCACATATATCAGGAACAGGGTCTTCTCATTCAGGTATCGCCCTGTAAGTGAAACATGCAGGTTCTGGATGGTGAGGGCGTCGTTTTCCAGACCTGACATCCCCACCTCTTCAACAGGCGTTGCATATTCAATGCCCATCTCGTTGTAGGTTTCCTGCAGGTCGATTTTTTCCTGGGCCCGCCCGAGCTGCCAGATGCCGAGCCTGACCAGACCGCTGAAGGCGGCCAGGACGAAAATAGCGATGACCCAGTTGAACCGGATTTCCAGCTCACCAAATGTGAAGGTTCTGCTTTTCATGAATCGGGAATTGCAAGGTTGTTAAGCGTCAGGGCGGGCTATTATGCCAAAGAGAGGGTTGTATTAACATGGAGAAGATAAGAGACAAACCACGATTCTCTTGATCAAAAAGAATGTGGCCAGGAGATAGAGTGAAGCGTTTGTGTAATCTCAAGCGTGAATTTTATGCGAGGCCAGGACGACAAGTGTTGCTGTAATGACGCCATTAGTGAAGAACGTGATCAAGCCAAAATTACGAATAACATGGTATCCATCCACCCTGCTTGTTTGACTGTGAGAGCAGTATAGGGAACCGGGGGCTGTGCAGGCATTGATGTATATCAACACCTTGAATTATAGAAATAGGCAGTTAAAACAAGAAGATAGGTTCAGAAATGACAGGGCCGGCTGAAGCCGGCCCTGGGTATTGCGGGTTGATTGCAGGGCAATCAGGAATTGATGTAGTGAACAAAGGTGAGTCCGATGATCACGATGATCATGATGACGGCGAAGGCGTCGGCATCGCTGTCGCTACCTTCCTCGTATTGTTCCAGTTTTTCTTTGTCAGTTAGCATGATGTTGTATCTGAATTGGTTGGATTACCGGAATCGGACTCAGTGACCTGCTTCCATGCCTTCCTCGTGACCGTCTTCCTCATGTATCACGTGGTTTCTTTCTGCCGCAGCGGGATGGCCCATGTAGTCAACGCGAGTACCGAAGACGTAGAAGCCTTCAGAAATCATGAACCCTATCAGGAACAGTAGCAACAGGGGTGGTCCCAGGATGGCAGTGATGAGCGCCATACGCTCCCACATGACATGCATAAAAACAGCAATGATGAAACCTGCTTTGAGCAGCATGAAGATAATAATTAACGTCCAGCGCAGCATTCCTTGAAAGTCAAAATAGTCCACAAGGTAGGAGAAAAAGCTGAGAACGAACAGCAGAATCCAGACTTTCAGGTATACCCCGATTGGGTGTTCCTGACCGCCGGCTTCAGCTGTATTTGCATGTACGTTTGACATAAGTTAATGACCTCTTATTGGCTTATCAAAACCCTTCGTATTTTAAAAGGGCTTACCAGAGATAGAAGAATGCGAAGATGAACACCCAGACGAGGTCAACGAAGTGCCAGTACAGACCGGCGATCTCGACGA
>RFVC01000187.1 GCA_009922595.1 Gammaproteobacteria bacterium
CTATTTTTGATGTCAGCCACATGGGCCAGATAGAGATAAAAAACCCGTCTTTACCTGCAGACAGTGCTGCTGAGACAATCTTATCAGGATTAGAACAGCTTATCCCTGCTGATCTGCTCTCACTGCCTGCTGGACGGCAACGCTATGGGTTGTTGCTGACATCGGAAGGTGGCATTGCGGATGATCTGATGGTCATGCATATGGGTGATCATATCCGCTTGGTGGTCAATGCGGCCTGTGTTGAAAAGGATATGGATTATCTGCGTGGTCACTTTGAAAACCGCCTGCCTTTAACCTTCACGCAATTGCCGCGGGCGCTTGTCGCTGTTCAGGGGCCAGTGGCGGAAACGGTCCTGTCTGAACTGATAGTTGGGTTGGCAGATTTGGCCTTCATGCAGCTGGGGCACTTTTCCTTTGACGGGCATGAGGTTCAGATTTCACGTTCTGGCTATACAGGTGAGGATGGATTTGAGGTCAGTCTGCCAAATGCTGCTGCACGTTCGTTTGTTGAAGCAATATGTGCGACTGGTAAAGCAGAATTGGCTGGTCTTGTTGCCAGAGACAGTCTAAGGCTGGAAGCAGGTTTGTGCTTATATGGACAGGATATGGATGAAGGTGTTTCGGCAATGGATGCTGGGCTGGGCTGGGCGGTTGGCCAAGCGCGCCGATCCGGGGGCGAACGGGAAGGCGGATTTCAAGGTGCAGAAAGAACGTTGGCAGAATTCAAAGGCGGCGCTGCATGGCAACGGGTTGGCGCCCGGTCCCACACAAACAGGCCTGTGCGTGCAGGAACACAGATATTTGCAGAGGAAATGGAAACAAAAGCTATTGGCAGTGTGACCTCTGGCTCACCTGCTCCATCTGTGGGCTGTCCTATTGTGATGATGCGGCTCAAGGGCACACATGAAATATCTGTAGGAGGTGTTATCTGGGCTGATGTCAGAGGACGGCGCATTGCGCTGACTATTTGCAACATGCCCTTTTTTGCACACCGCTTTAAACGATAACGGAGGATAGAATGGTAAAATATTCAGAAGATCATGAATGGGTGAAGCTTGAGGGTGATGTGGTGACTGTTGGTATTACAGATTTTGCGCAAAATGAGCTGGGTGACATTGTGTTTGTTGAATTGCCTGAGCCAGGAACAGCTGTGTCTGCAGGCGGGGATATGGCGACTGTGGAAAGTTTTAAGGCAGCGTCTTCTGTTTATGCGCCGCTAAGTGGTGAAGTTGTTGAAATCAATGACACGCTTGAAGCTGACCCGGCGCAGGTCAATACAGACCCGATGGGAGATGGCTGGTTTGTAAAGATCAAAATTGAAGACCCAACTGCCCTCGACAAACTTCTGGATGAAGACGCTTACAAAAAGCTCACGCAGTAGTGGGCGTGCCTGTATAGAGGAAGAAGGACACCCATATTGCCTAATCTGCAAAATGCAGATCAAAAGATCGGTCTGAAAGGTGAAAATTATGACAAGTTACCAGTCACTTGAAACTGATGCACAAGAACAATTTATCGCGCGTCACATAG
>RFVC01000188.1 GCA_009922595.1 Gammaproteobacteria bacterium
TTTTCAACCGAGCTTTTTAACCAACTACTCGATAGATTATCGACATCAAAATCTTCAAATAAAGTTTCAAGTCTCTGATTTTCGAAAAAGCAAGTATTGCAATACTCCTCACTTCCTTCTCTGGCCAAGATATTGTCCATAATTGTAAACTTCGATCCCAATTGTGTGATTTCATCAAAACTAGGGTTGTCTATGACAACGGAATTATGAAAATCATTACAATCATCCCCACCAGAAATCACTCTTTGAGCACTTCGAGCGACGGCAGGCGCTCGGCAATCCGTTTACGCCCGAGGAGGATACCGCCAACAATCAGGCTGGCAATGATGAAATAGAACAGCCAGTAACTGCCGCCGGCTTCAGCCGTGCTCTTGCGAAAAGCGATCGGCACAAAGCACAACACAATGCCGAACAACCACAATGGAGTGAGCTTGTACCAGCGGGTTTGCGTTGCCTCGCTCTTGATCAGGTAAGCGAAAGCCAGCATGGCCGACAAGGCAAAGGTGCCGTAGCCAATGAAATTGGCTGGCACATGCAGCTTCATCCACCAACTCTTGAGGGCCGGCACCAGCGGTTGAATTTCGTGTGCCTCGCGCACCACGGTGTACCAGAGCAGAAAACCCACTGCGGCGCTGACCACCAACATGACAAAAGCGCCCATGGCGCGTGTGCGGTACTGCGCCTCGAAGTAGAGATAGAACAAGGCGGTCATCCAGCAAAAAAGCACGAACACTTCGTACAGATTGCTGACAGGAATATGTCCAATGTCTGGCCCCAGCAAGTAGCTTTCGTACCAGCGGATCATGATGCCCACCAGGGCCAGGGTAACTGCCACCCACGTCATTCGCGAAGCGATCAACTCCATGACCGACGACTGCGACCGGCTGAACATGCCCAGCCAGTAAAACAGGGTGCTCATGAAGAACAGCATGCTCATCCACAAAATGGCTGACTGGCTGGAGAGGAAGTATTTGAGCAAAAACACGCTCTCGGCGCGTGCCAGCTGTCCCTGGTACAGGGCAATGCCCAATAGGGAAAGGCCTGCCACCACCACCATCAGTGCGCGTAGCGGGCGCCAGAACCAGCCTAAAGCTATCGCAGATGGGATGGATCCCAACAGGATGGCCTGCTCGTAGACATCCATGGCAGCACTGTAATTATTCAGAGCGTACAGGCCACCACCGCCCACCAGCACTGCAAAAATCCAGTCCAAGGGATTTCGCCTGGAGAAGTACCCGGGGTTAAGAATAAGCGTGGTGGTGTTCATGACTTGCTCTCCTTGAGATTCAGCAGCCGGTCACGCAGCGCCATGAATTCGCGGTCTACGTCCATGGTTTTACGATTAGCAGACAGAGCCATGACCGCCTGTGCGCCCGAACCTTGCGGTGTCAGCCAGACCCACAAACGGCGTTCCCGCACATACAGCATGGCAAATACGCCAATGATAAGCATGGCACACCCCAGATAGACCAGGCTCCTGCCCGGGGCACGGGCCACCTG